>NZ_CAXSWZ010000046.1:0-14846 GCF_964241245.1 Allofournierella massiliensis | reverse complement strand
CCCACACTATTATACCGCTTTCTTTTCCTCAATACGAGAAAAAGGCCACCTTTCGGTGACCTTTTTCGACAGGCTGAGACCGGAACCACCAGGGTTCCGGTCTTTTTATTTTGCTGCAAACAGCAGTTGCTCCGGTTCACAGCTGACCGATGGCCTTGCGGCACTCGGCGCAGATGTTGCGGCCGTGGAACTGCATCACGCCTTTGGCCTCACCGCAGAATACGCAGGCAGGCTGATACTTTTTCAGAATGATCTCGTCGCCTTCCACGAAGATCTGCAAAGAGGAATCCTGGTCGATCTCCAGCACGCGGCGCAACTCAATGGGCAGCACAATACGGCCCAGATTATCGATCTTTCGGACCATGCCAGTGGATTTCATAATACGATCTCTCCTTTTTGTCTGGAATTGGGTTTTGGGAAAAAAGCCGGTCATAAAAACGGATGGGAAGGGAATGCCCGTCCGTTTGCTCCATTATAAACCACCATGGAAAAAATGTCAATATATGGTAAATAATTGGAAATACATTTTTTTCAGGGCGAAATCCGGTGTTCGGGTGCAAAAAAAGGGCCCGCCCCGCCCGCCGCAAAAGCAAACGGGCGGCAGCGGGCTGCCGAAGGGCGATGCATCACAGCTGCAGCATGCCCACTTTCTTGTAAACCTTGCTGACCATCCGATCCGCCATGCGGCTGGCCTTTTCGGCGCCCTCGGCCAGCACGCCGTCCAGATAGGTCTTGTCCGCCAGAATGCGGGCATATTCCTCCTGGATGGGGCGGAAGGCGTCGATCACGCTGCCGGCCACGGCCTCCTTGAACACGCCGTAACCCTGGCCCTCGAACTCCTTCTCGATGGCGGCAAAGTCCTTGCCGGTGAGCACGCTGTAAATGCTCATCAGGTTGGTTACACCGGGCTTGTCCTCGCTGGCACGCACGGTACCCTCGCTGTCGGTCACAGCGCGCTTGAACTTGCGCAGAATGGTGTCTGCGTCGTCGGTCATCAGGATGAAGCTGTTGGCGTTGGTGTCGGACTTGCTCATCTTCTTTTCCGGCTCCTGCAGGCTCATGATCTTGGCGCCGGTCTTGGCGATGTAGGGCTCGGGCAGGATGAAGGTGGGGCTGTACTGGTTGTTGAAGCGCTGGGCAACATTACGGGCCAGCTCCAGATGCTGCTTCTGATCCACGCCCACGGGCACCAGATCCGCATTGTATACCAGAATGTCCGCCGCCATCAGTACCGGATAGGTGAACAGGCCGGCGTTCACGTTGTCGGCGTGCTTGGCGCTCTTGTCCTTGAACTGGGTCATGCGGCCCAGCTCGCCGAACTGGGTGTTGCAGGCCAGAATCCAGGAAAGCTCCGCATGGGCGCGCACATGGCTCTGCACAAACAGCACGCTCTTTTCGGGATCAATGCCGGTGGCCAGCAGCATGGCCGCAGCCTCCCGGGTCTGACGGCGCAGGGCCGCGGGATCCTGCCGCACGGTTATGGCGTGCAGATTCGCCACCATATACAGGCAATCAAATTCCTCCTGCAAAGCGCCCCAGTTGCGCACTGCGCCCACATAGTTGCCCAGGGTAAAGGTACCGGTGGGCTGGATGCCGGACAGGATGCGCTTCTTGCGCTGCATTTCTTCACTCATTGTTTCTGCCTCATTTCTTTCGGGGCACCGCAAAGCGCCCGTGACTGATACTTTGTATTATAGTCGCTGGCCGTGTGCTGTCAAGCCTTACTGTGCCAGCCGCAGCGGGTTGCCGCTGTCGGCCAGGGCGGCATCCAGATAGTCGGTGTCAATCAGGCCTTCCAGAATGGTGCTCTGGTCGGCCAGCTGGCGGGTGAGCCGGGCGTAGACCCGGTCGCCGCCGTGGTAACCGTCGATGTATTCGTCGTCGCTGGTATCGGGCATGTAGCTGAAGTCATAGACCTCGTAGCCATAGGGCTCGCACAGTTCGGTGAGGATTTTGGGAATCCAGTCGAAATAGCCGTAGTTGCCGCTTTCCGCCATCCGTTCATAGACGCTTGGGGCGTAGGGCGGGATGATCAGCACCACCTGAATCCCGTTGTCGTTGCACCAGGCCAGCAGGCTTTCCACCACCTCGGTGCTGGTGGGATACACATACTCGCCGTATTCAAACCGGTTGGTCCCCTTCAGAATCCGGTCAAAGGTATCGTGGAAGCCCACGTCGGTGCCCTCTTCCGGGTGATCCAGCAGCCGGCCGTAACAGTAGCTGCCGTCCGGGTTGAAGCCGCTGCCCCGGCCCACCGCCGCCATGCCGTATACATTGGGGTGGGGGGCAAACACATCCAGCAGGGAGTATTTGCCGTCGGCCCAGCCGCGCATGGCCTCGGAAAGGGCGGTCTTGGCGGAAAATTCATAGTGGCCGTAGTCAAAGGCCTCCGGCATGCCGCCGGTGCCCACCCAGGCCTGGTTGAAAAAATACTGATCCATCACCATGATCAGGGTATCGGGCAGGCTGTCCTCGGGCAGGTTCTCCAGAAAATACTGGAACTCGTTGATGTAGCCGCTGCCGCCGCCCGCATTGTAAAAGCTGTCGGTGGTGAAGAACTCGCTGTGGAACTGCATGCTGCGGCTGGTGCCCAGCACCAGCAGGTCTGCGCCCTTGCCGCTGGCCACCAGATGCTTGTAATAGCGGGTGTTGTCCCGGTAGGCAAGGCCCAGAAAAGCGGGTTCGCCGTCCAGCACCATCTGGGCCACCTCTTCTTCGGTGCGCCATTCGCCGCTGGAATACACCGCCAGCCCGAACACGCCGCACACCAGAAGCACCGGCACGAGAAACAGCGCCACAACTGCCAAAAATCGTTTCATATCTGCCGGTCCTCCTTAAAATGCAAAATAGACGTTCTGCAGGGTACCTGCCGCGCCGAAGAACAGGCTGGCAAACACGCACAGATAGCACAGCACAACCAGCAGCACCGGCTTCTGCCGTGCAGCCCAGGCCCCGAAGCCCTCCTTGCGGGAGAGCCAGTCGATCCCGGCAGCCAGCAGGGCAAACAGACCCAGCCGAAGCATGGTGGTTGTGGTGTAGCCCAGCTGGGTGAAGCTTTCTTTCAGGTACTGCAGGCTGAAGGGGATGGGCTGGAACAGATACTGGGCTACCAGCTGCGCCTGATGCAGGGTGCCGGTCATGAAGAAGAACCAGCCGATGTTCACCAGAAGGAAGGTAAACAGGCACCCCGCCACCGAACGCAGCGGGCTGTTCTCGCTCTGATGCAGCGTACCCCAGAAGCGGGAGCGGGCCTTTTTGGTGGCTCTGCCGATCAGCAGATAAATGCCGTGCAGCGCGCCCCATACCAGAAAACCGGCGGTGGCGCCGTGCCATGCGCCGGAGGCCACGAAGGTGACCATGGTGGCCAGAATCAGCACCGGCACACCGTTGCGGCTGCCGCCCAGGGGGATGTAGATGTAGTCCCGCAGAAAGCTGGAAAGGCTCACATGCCAGCGCCGCCAGAACTCGCCGATGCTCCGGGAGAAATAGGGGCTCAGGAAGTTTTCCTCCACCCGTATTCCCAGCAGGTTGGCCACGCCGATGGACATCTGGGAGTAGCTGGCAAAGTCAAAGTACAGGTACAGAGTGTAGGCCAGCAGCGACCAGACAATGCCCAGACTGTAATAATGGTCCGGCTGGTACAGCGCGCCCTGATAGCCTGCCAGCTGATCGGCCAGGCACTTTTTCAAAAACATGCCCCAGCAAAAGCGCACACAGCCGGTGCAGGCCAGCGCCCGGTCGAAGGCAGAAAAGGGGGCCTTCAGCTGCGGCAGCAGGCTTTCAGCCCGTTGAATGGGGCCGCTGGCCAGCTGGGGGAAAAAGCCCACATAGTTGAAGTAACACAAAGGGCATTTTTCGGCCGGGATGCGACCCTTTGCCACATCCGCCAGATAGCTGATGGTCTTGAACACATAAAAGCTCAGGCCCACCGGAGCCACCAGACTCTCGAACAGAGCGGGGGAGGCCAGCGGCAGGTATTTGTAGGAGGCCAGCGGAACAAGACAGAGAAGGATGCCCAGCCACATGGCCATGCGGCTTCCCTTTTGGGCCCACAGCCCGCAGAGATACCCTACCAGGCAGAGAATGAGCAGGCAGATCACGGCTCTGGCCCCGAACAGCCCGGCAAAGACCAGGTTCGCCGCCGCCAGCAGCCAGGGCCGGGCCTTGGCGGGCAGGCCCCACCAACCGGCAAACACCAGCACGCCGAACCCGGCGAAGGACAAAGAAAGAAAATTCATGGAAACGCTCCTTTTTGCATGGAAAATGCCAACGGGTCTTTTCCTATTATAATAAAAGGGTCAAGGGCTTGTAAAGCGAAGAAGTTCTGCGCCCCGGTTGACAAGCCGATGCACGGCCTTTACAATAAACAAGAGAAATCAGTCGCCCGGAAAAGGGAAACTGCCCGCCCGGACGCCGAAGATAAAAGGAGAAGAAGCGATCATGGCGAACAATACCGTACGCACCCGTTTTGCGCCCAGCCCCACCGGCTATATGCACGTGGGCAACCTGCGCACCGCTCTGTATGCCTATCTGAAGGCAAAAAGCAAGGATGGCACCTTCATCCTGCGTATTGAAGACACCGACCAGGAACGCTATGTGGAAGGCGCGGTGGATATTATCTACAACACCCTGCGCCAGACCGGCCTTTTGTGGGACGAGGGCCCCGATGTGGGCGGCCCCGTGGGCCCCTATGTGCAGAGCGAGCGCATGGGCATGTTCAAGGAATACGCCGAGCAGCTGGTGAAGGCCGGTCAGGCTTACTACTGCTTCTGCACCCCCGAGCGTCTGGAAAAGATGCGGGAGGAGCAGAAGGCCGGCGGCGCCGTGGTGGGCCATTACGACGGCCACTGCCGCAACCTGAGCCAGGCCGAAATCGACGAGAAGCTGGCTGCCGGTGTGCCCTGCGTCATCCGCCAGAAGATGCCCAAGGAGGGCGTGACCAGCTTTGACGACGTGGTTTACGGCCACATCGAGGTGAACAATGCCGAGCTGGAGGATCAGATCCTGATCAAGACCGACGGTATGCCCACCTACAATTTCGCCAACGTGGTGGATGACCACCTGATGGGCATCACCCATGTGATCCGCGGCTCGGAGTACCTGTCCAGCGCGCCCAAGTACAACCTGCTGTATCAGGCCTTCGGCTGGGAGGTTCCCACCTACATCCACTGCCCGCCCGTGATGAAGGACGCCCAGAACAAGCTGTCCAAGCGCAACGGCGACGCCTCCTATCAGGATCTGGTGGCCAAGGGCTACCTGAGCGAGGCCATTCTGAACTATATCCTGCTGCTGGGCTGGAGCCCCAAGGGTGAGGAGGAGATCTTCACTCTGGAGGAGATGGTCAAGATCTTTGATGAGTCCGGCATCAGCAAGAGCCCGGCCATCTTTGATCCCCTGAAGCTGCGGGCCATCAACGCGGAGTACATCCGCCGCCTGCCCGCGGAAAAGTTCCGGGAAATGGCCGATCCCTGGATCGATCAGGCCGTGCATGTGGACATCGACCGGGATCTGCTGTGCGCCAATCTGCAGCCCCGCTGCGAAGTGCTGGGCGAGATCCCCGAGCAGCTGGACTTCTTTGATGCGGTGGTGCCCTACACCACCGACCTGTACACCAACAAAAAGCAGAAAACCAATCCCGAAACCGCAAAGCAGGCACTGGAAGCTCTGCTGCCTCTGCTGGAGAATCTGGCCGACTGGAACCGGGATGCCATTTTCGAGGCCTGCAAGGCAAAGGCCGAAGAGATGGGCGTGAAGAACGGCTGGCTGCTGTTCCCGCTGGGCATTGCCCTGTCCGGCAAGCAGCGCACCCCCGGCGGCGGCACCGATCTGGCTGCCATGATGGGCCGCGAGGAGACCGTCAAGCGCATCCGCGCCGCGCTGGAGCTGCTGTAAGCTCTGTTCTGTTTCAAAAAGCAAAAGCGCACAGCCTGCGGGCTGTGCGCTTTTTTGCCTGTATCACAGGTTGATTCGGGCGCCGTCGTACAAAACCGAAAATCCTTCTTGGCCAAATCGGGCGCTGAGCTCGGCATGGGTCAGCCCGCAGTTGTGGGAGAAGTGGTTCACATACCAGCGGGTGAGCGGCCCGGCGCTGCCCTGTTCCAGAAGAAGCCGACGGAATTCCAGATTGTCCGCAAGGCCCATGTGGCTGCCATCGCTGTGGGGCAGGGTGCCCCAGGTACAGTCCATGCTGACTCCGTCCAGCACCATGCCGTCCAGCAGGCGGTGAAGTTCGCGCAGGGTATCCGGCGAAGGCAGGCCGGTGTCGTGGGCGTACAGAAAGGCGGTGCGGGTGGCGGGCTCCACCAGAAGCCAGAACAGACAGGTGAGTGCCGGATCATGGCAGGCGGGCAGCGCCCAGGCAATCACCTCGCCGCAGTCCACCCGGTCAAAAGCATTGACGGGCAGCAGCTTCACTGAGGGATCCGAGGCTTCGCCGCCGAATTCAAAGGCAAAGGCCTGCCGGGCACGTTCCAGACTTTCCGGCACAAGAAAGGCCTGCAGCGGCTGCTCGCCGGGAATGTGGCAGTAGTATCGGCTGCTGCGCATGGCAAGTTCGGCCGGTGCGAAGTGATCCGCATGGGCATGAGTGTTCAAAAGCACATCCACCGCGGCCAGATCCAGCCCGTAACACAGCTTGGCGTGGTAAATATCCGGTGGCAGATCCACAAGAATATGACCGTTCACCAGCGCACCGCATCGGGCGCGCAGATCCCTGCCACCCAGTGCCTGCGCCCGGCGGCAGAGAGGGCAGCGGCAGAACAGGGCGGGAATTCCTTCCGCTGCTGCGCTGCCAAGAATCAGAAGCTCCATCGTATCCATCCTCCCGGCGTTATGATTTTTCACCATTATAACGCTTGCGGGGCAGAAAGAAAAATTTTTGTTTCTTTGTGCCCCATTTTGCAAAAGCAAGGCCCTGCGGCATTTTTTGCCGCAGGGCCTTTTTATACTGATTTTATGCGGGGCCGGGGCGAAGTATGACCCGGCGGCAGAAAATCAGAAAAAACGAGGTGGAATGTTATGGGTGAAAAATTGCGGCTTTTGCCCCTGAGGCGGCTGGCCGGCTGGGAGCCGGGGCTGCAGCAGCTGGGGGCCGGTGCGCTGGGGGCGCTGATGGCGGCAGGCAGTGTGTTCGGTGGGCTGCATCCCTTCGGGATGGCGCTGCTCATGGGGGCAGGCCCGGCCCGGCTGTGGGCGGCGGGTGCGGGTGTGCTGGCGGGCTATCTGGCCTTTCTGCCCCTGGCCGACGGGTTGCGCTACCTGGCGGCGGCCGCAGTGGTGCTGGCCGGAAAAGCCCTGTTTCGAGGGCAGTTCTGGCCTGCTGCGGCAGGGGGCTGCGCCACACTGCTGGCCGTTCAGATGATGCTGGCGGTGAGCGGGCTGGCGGGTCCGGCTCAGTCGGTTGCGGCGGTGGGGGATGCCACTCTGGCCGCTGCCTGGGGCTGGGGGCTGTTCCGTGCAGGGGCCAGAGCTCGCAGAGGTGGCCCGCTGGGGGCAGAGAGTCTGCTGCTCTGCTGCGCGGGGCTCTGTGGCCTGCAGCAGCTGCCCGCCATGGGCCTGCTGCCCGGTGTGGTGGTGCTGGCGGCGGGCGGTCTGGCTCTGGCCTTCCGGGGCAGGCTGCGTGACTGCGCCATCTTCTGCCTGTGCGGGGCGGGTGCACTGGCCGCGGCGAACCCGGCGCTCTGCTTTGCCGGGCTGGCGGTGGCGGTTGGCTGCCTGGCGGCGGCCTACTTCACCCCGGGCGAGCGGCTGGGCTGTGCCACCCTGTTTCTGGTGGGCGGGCTGCTGGGAGTACTGGCCGCACCCCAGAGCAGTCTGGCCGTGGGATTTCTGGGCAGCGCCGCGCTGGGAGAGGCTGCATTTTTTGCGCTGCCTGCCCGGTTGCTGGCGGCACTGCCCGGCCAGACCGACCCGGCCGCCGCCCAGCGCCCCCGGGTAGCCGGGGCGGTGAGTCAGCTGGAAAGTGTGGCCAACGCCCTCACCGGCATTGCAGACACCGTGAATCAGGTATATGAAACCCTGCCCCGGCGGGGCGAGAGCTACAACTGGGTGGTGGACTATGTGGCCGAGGAGCTCTGCCGTACCTGCGGCAATCGGGAACGCTGCTGGGTGCAGGATTACAGCACCACCATGGACGGCTTTTACCGGCTCAAACCCATTCTGGAGCAGCAGGGCCGGGCGGCGCTGGAGCAGCTGCCCGGCCAGTTCTGCCGCTGCATCCACCCCACCGAGCTGTGCAGCTGCTCCAGCCGGGGGTATGCGCTGTATCGGGGAAGGCGGGAAAGCCGGGTCAAGGCCGGGGCTATGCGGGCGGCCCTCACCGAGCAGTACAGCGCCATGGCCCAGGCCCTGAGCCAGATGGCCGGGCAGCTGGGCCAGAGCATTGTACCGGACGTGGGCAAGACCGAGCAGCTGGGGCGGCTGTTTTCCTCCATCGGGCTGGAGCCGCTGGAATGCCAGGCAGGATTCGACGCGGCGGGCAGGCTGCGGGCGGGGGTTACGGTGAGCCGCACCCCCTTCAGTCAACAGGAGCTGGGCGAGATCACCGAGGAAGCCCAGCGCATTCTGCACCGGCCGCTTACTCTGCCCCGGGTGGATCACTGCCGGGCGGTAACCACCATCACCTTCAGCGAACAGCCGCTGTATTTTCCCCGGTACGGGCTGGCGGCCCGCCCGGCGAAGGCGGGGGCCTGCGGCGACGCGGTGGAGCAGTTTTGCGACTGCTTCGGCAACGCCCATCTGCTACTGTGCGACGGAATGGGCGTGGGGCGCCCCGCTGCCATCGACGGCACGCTTGCCGCCACGCTGGCGGCAAGGCTTTTGAAGGCGGGCTTCGGGGCCCAGAGCGCCGCCCGGCTGGTGAACGTGGCCCTTGCGCTGAAAAGCGATGAGGAGAGCGCCGCCACCATGGATCTGGTCACGGTGGATCTTTACAGCGGCCGGGCCAGCCTGTTCAAGGCGGGAGCATGCCCCACTCTGCTTCTGCGGGGCGGTAAGGCCCAGGCGCTGGAAGGCAGCAGCCTGCCGGTGGGCATTCTGGAGCAGGTGGTGGGCCAGCAGGATTCGGTGGCTCTGAACGAGGGCGACTGGGTGGTGCTGGTGAGCGATGGTGCACTGACCGATGGCAGTGGCTGGCTGTGCCAGCAGCTGGAGCTGTGCGCCGCCAGCGGCAACACTCCCCAGCAGACCGCCGAGCTGCTGGCGGATATGGCTCAAAAGCGGGCCGAGGGCCGCAGCCGTCCGGATGATATTTCGGTGGCGGTGCTGCGGCTGGAGCGGGCCGTGGACTGAGTGGTTATATCTGGAAAACAAAAAACGCCCAGCCATTTGGCTGGGCGTTCTGCTGATTCAGATGGATCAGGCCTCGGCAGAAGCAGAAGCGGCCTCGGAAGCAGCAGCCTCAGAAGAAGCGGCCTCGGAAGCGGCAGCTTCGGACTCAGCAGCCTCGGAAGAAGCGGCTTCGCTGGAAGCGGCCTCAGAGGAAGCAGCCTCGGAAGAAGCGGCGGTGCTGGTGGAAGCAGCAGTGCTGGTAGAAGTGCTGGTGGTCTCGCTGCCACCGCAGGCAACCAGAGACAGGGCCAGAGCGGCCACGCAAGCGATAGCGATGATCTTGGAAGACAGTTTCATAATGTCATTCTCCTTTGCATTTGATTCGGAAAATCGCCCCATAAACCGAAGGGCGCCGTATTGTTCCGGCGGGCACGTTTGCGCCACTGCCTCGGAACGTTTTCCTATCATACCCTCCAGATATGAATATTCTATGAAGAAACCGCATCAAAAAAGTAACAAAATGTACAAAAAAGAAGGAGAATTTTGTGACAAAATAGCTACAGAGTGGTAACAAAGATGCCGTGTAAGGACTTGCGGCTTTGCTCTACATCTGTTAGAATAAAAGCGAAACTACATATTGTAGAAAAAGAAATTCTGACGCGAAAAAGGGGAAGGAGCACGGAATATGCGACTGTCGGAAGCAGAACTGGAAATCATGGAGCAGATCTGGAAACTGGAGCGGCCGGTCACAGCTGCCGAGCTGGCCGGCCCGTTGCAGCAAAAGGGCTGGAAGCCCACCACCCTGCTCACCTTTCTGGCCCGGATGGCGGCCAAGGGAGCGCTGAAGGTGGAAAAGCGGGGCAAACAAAATGTGTATACCGCCTGTGTGAGCAGTGAGCAGTACCGGGCCGCCGAGGCTCAGGAGCTGCTGACCAGGCTGTACAGCGGAAATGTGAAAAGCATGGTGGCTGCTCTTTACGATGGAAATGCTCTTTCCGGCGATCAGCTGAACGAGCTGCGGGACTGGCTGGAATCGAGGTGATTCGGGGCGATGTATGAACTGTTTTATACCTGGCTGCTGCCCACCAGTCTGGCAGGCGCGCTGGCGTCACTGCTGGTGCGTGCTCTCGCCCCACTGCTGAATCGGTTGAGCTGGCACTGGCAGCGGCGGGCCATGGGCTGCGCCGCAGGCTTTTTTCTGTTGCCGGTGGGGCCACTGCTGGCCCTTCTGCCGGGGATAAAGCGCTCCACCGGGCTGGAACCGGTGGGGCAGGCGCTGGAAAATGCGGCCCAGGCAGCGGTACATACCGTGAACATCAGTACCGAACCGGTGATGACTGCCCCGCTGGCCCAACCGGTTCAGCCGGTACAGCCCCAGCTGGCAGGCCAGCTGCTGGCGGTGCTGCCCTGGCTGTGGGCATTGGGTGCTGTGTTGTTTACTCTGTGGCAGCTGGTGGGCTATCTGCGTTTTTGCCGGGCACTGCACCGGCTGCGCGGTCCGCTGAGCGAAAAGGAACAGAGTCTGTTGCGCCGGGTCAGCCTGGAAAGCGGGCACATTGCCCCGCTGCGGGCCTGGGTGTGCCCTGGCGTGCGCACTCCGCTGCTGGTGGGGGTTCTGCGACCGGAGCTGTACCTTCCCCGGGACATGGAGGAAGAAGCCCTGGAACTGGCGCTCCGCCATGAATTGGCCCATCTGAACAGCGGCGATCTGTGGGGCAAGGCGGCGCTGCGTCTGGCTCGCCGGATCCACTGGTTTAATCCGGTCTGCCACTGGCAGGCAGCCCGGCTGGAGCGGGTGTGTGAACTGGCCTGTGACGAGGCGGCAGTGCGCGGGCTGAACAAAGAGCAGCGCAAGGCATACGGGCGGGTGCTGCTGGCGGCTGCGGCCGGCCCGCTGCCTGCCGGCGCTTCGGGCATGAGTGCCGGGCCGGAAAACCTGAAAGCCCGGCTGCTTGCGCTGTTTGAGCAACCCAAAGCCAGCCGCCGCCAGATACTGGCCGCGGCGGCGGGTCTGCTTGCCGCCGTCTGTCTGACCGCCTGCGCGGCGGCGGGGCTGTCGGCGGGGGAGGCTGCCTCGTCGGCCAGCCTGGCCGAAAACGGGCTGGAGCAGCTGAGCTTTTTGCAGCAGCAGTCCCGGCAGGCCACCCGGGAGACAGTTCCCACTCCCATGCCGGAGCCGGAGGAAAAGCCTGCCCTTGCCGAGGGGCAGGCCAGCGTGCAATGGATGCGCGAGGAACAGAGCGTGGCCGGGCAATACGACTACGAGAAGGACGAGACTCTTCTGGAAGGACAGTATGTGATCGAGCGCAGTGCGGCGAACGGGTTGGATGAGGTGAGCGGTTGGGCCTTTTACGACGAGCAGGGCCTGCTGGTGGACTATCAGGAGGTGGACCGGATCACCCTACAGACTCCGGTGAAGGGCATCGTGCGGTATAACGGCGATCTGCAATTTATCCAGAGCGTGGTGGAAAAAAGTGAAGTGGGGCAGACCGGGCAGCAGAGCGCCGAAAGCGGAGAGACCCCGGTATCGCTGATCTGGCCGGTACCCGGCTACACCTATGTGAGCCGCTGGATGAACGACTATCATAAGGGCGCGGATCTTATCGCACCCAAGGGTACCGAGGTGTGCGCCATGGCCGCCGGTACGGTGACCGCTGCCGGCTGGCATTACAGCTACGGCAATTATGTGGTAATTGAGCATGAAGGTGGTGTGCGTACCCTGTATGCCCATCTGGGCAGTCTGAACGTGGGCATGAACGATCAGGTGGAGCAGGGGGCGGTGATCGGCACCGTGGGCAGTACCGGAAACTCCACTGGCATCCATTGCCATGTGGAAATCTATGTGAATGGTGAGCGCCGCGGTTTGCAGGAATGGTTCCCGGATTATTAAAGAAGAAAGAAGTATCCCCCGTGGCGGCCTTTGCAAAGGCTGCCACGGCTTTTTGTTGCGCCAGGGCAGAAAAGCGGCTATACTGAAAGCAGGATTTGACTCCGGTCGAACCGGTGAGGAGGAAAAGCGGATGAATGCGGCTAATACATTGAACCCTCTGTTCGAGATCATCGGCCTGCTGGCACTGAGCGGCTCGGCGGAAAAAAATATGGAGCCCAGCGTTCGGGCTCTGCGGGAACAGGGCGTTGACACGGAGGCGCTGCGGAGATTGTGCGAGCCGGTTCACAGCCGTTATCTGGCTGCTTTTTCCAAAGCTGCCCCTGCCATGGAGCCGGAGTGCGCTGAGCTGTTTTTCAGTGAGCTGGATCAGGATTTTCTGCTGCTGGTTCAAACGGTGTGCGCCGAACACCCGGAATGGTTTTCCGGATCGTTGCCTGAAGAGGAAGCCGTTCGCTTGGCTTTTGCTCAGGCCGTTGCCGAGCGGGCGTTCGAACAGGCGCCGAGCCTTGCAGAGCTGGTGGAGATTTTGCAGAGCGGGGGAATTGCTCCCGCTGCATGCTGGCGGTTGATTCGCCTGCTGGAACGTCCCTCGGAATGGATCGGCCGCCTGGCCGATGCGGTGCGGCGCAGTGAAACGGCTTACCAGAAAGCGTTGGCGGCGGTGCAGAGGCAGCTGCCCGGCCTGCTGGAGGAATTTGCACGCGGAGAATGTCTGAGCGCCGCCCTTGCTCCGGACGCTCCGGTGCAGCCGATTCTGGTCTATCCCATGGGAGAGATCATCTCCACCGGTCCGTCGCAAACGAGCGGCTATGTGGGGCTTTATATCCGGCAGGCTTACCGGATGCTGGAGCAGCAAAGGGCGAGCGATGGGGAGCTGACAGCCTGCCTGAAGGCGCTGGGCGATGCCAGCAAGTTCCAGATTCTTACCCGGCTTCGTGAAGGGGCAAAGTACAATCTGGAGCTGGCTCAGGAGCTGGAGCTTTCTGCCGCGACCATGAGCCATCACATGAGTGCTCTGCTCACCTGTGGCCTTGTGCGGATGGAAAAGCGCGAGGGCCGGGTCTATTACAATCTGGAGCAGCAGGCGATGCGCCGCCTGCTCAGCGCGCTGGAGCAGCGCTTTTTGACTTAAATATTCGATGAAAATCAAATATCGCCGGGTGGTTTCAGTCTACCGCCCGGCGATATTTTTTGTTCCAATCCCTCTGGATAGCGTGTTGACAGGAACAAGAGCCTGTGATATATATTAGATATATATCGAATACTGAGTTGAGCGTATTTGATAAATAGCGAATTGATATGCGGCGAACAGGGGGAGATAACCATGAAGAAAAAAGGATTCGGTGCAAACTTTACGCTTCTGGCGGCAGGGCAGGGGCTGTCACTGCTGGGCAACAGCGTGTTGGACCTTGCACTGTCCATGTATGTTCTGGAGCACACAGGTTCGGCATCGGTGTATGGTGCACTGCTGGCAGCAGCTATGCTGCCCGGGATTTTGCTTGCCCCACTGGGCGGTGTGCTGGCCGATCGGGCAGACCGTCGCCGGCTGATGGTATGGCTGGATCTGTTGAACGGAGGCGTGGTGCTGCTGACCCTTCCTTTCCTTCAGGGCGCGGGAGGCGTTGCGGCAGCGGGAGTCCTGATGATTTTACTGGGAGTTCTGGGAGCGGTGGAAACGCCGGTGGTGCAGGCCAGCCTGCCCCAGGCAGTGGAAGCCGGCTCGCTGGAACGGGCGAATGCGGTTGTGCTGCAGATCAGCATGCTCAGTGCGATGGTGGGCCCGGCTTTGGGCGGTATCCTGTTCCGTGTTTTTGGTGTAGTGCCGTTGCTTTTGCTGTGCGGGGTGTGCTTCTGGATTACCGCAATGCTGGAACGGCTGATCCGATTGGAACCGTTGGAACAGGTGCCGGCATCCGGTGGTTTACTGCAGACTGTTTTCGATGACCTGAGCGAGAGTGGTCGTTTTCTGCGCCGGGAGCAGCCTGCTCTGTTAAGCCTTGTGGGATTTACGGCAGCGATGGCGCTGCTGTGCAACGGTGTTGCGGGTGTGGGTGCACCGTTTCTGATCAGTACCCGTCTGGGATTGAGTGCAGACTGGTACGGCGCGGCGGGCAGTGCGTTGGGGGCATTCGGCATTGCGGGGAGTCTGGCAGCAGGGCTGTTGGTCGGGCGAATGGGTGGTAGTCGACTGGCTTGGGTGCTTGTGATGATGGGGGGATGTTTGCTGCCGGCTGGAATAATGTTCCTGGCGGGAGGCGGCACCATGGCCTGCTATGGAACGCTGGTGGCGGCTTTTTGCGGAATGCAGCTGTGCGCAGTGGTTTTTTCGGTGTTTGCCCGCAGTGTGGTGCAGCGGCGGGTGCCGGGCCGGATGATGGGAAAGCTGATGGCCCTTGCCGCTGCGCTGGAAGCCTGCGGTCAGCCGGTGGGGCAGCTGATTTACGGTTTCCTGTTCGACGTCTGCCCTGCCGGGTGGGTGCTGCTGATTACCGGGCTGCTGATGGTGATGCTGGGGATTATCGGCCGGGGAGTGCTGGCCACATTGAAGCTGTAAAAAGGAAAGAATATTCTTTGAAAGTAAAAAACTCCCCGCACGGGTTACCGTGCGGGGAGTCAGCCTGTCGAAAAAGGTCACCGAAAGGTGGCCTTTTTCTCGTATTGAGGAAAAGAAAGCGGTATAATAGTGTGG
>NZ_CAXSWZ010000045.1:0-16999 GCF_964241245.1 Allofournierella massiliensis | reverse complement strand
GCCCCTTAAGGGGCTTTGCTAGTATTATGCCCTTCTAGGGCTTACTCAAGCCACCGGCTCAGCCGGTGGTTTTGACTTTTCGTTATTTCTCTTCCATCCGCTTTGCCAGTTCGGCGGCGTAGGCGCCCGGGGCCGGGGGCACCGGCACGGTGCCGCCCTGCCAGGCGGAAAGATAGGCCGCGTTGGTGGCCAGCAGGCTTCCCAGCGCATCCGGCACCGGGCACAGCGGGGCGCGGCGGCCTTCCACCGCCGCCAGAAAATCCGCCACGATGCCCGCCTGCTGGGCTTCGTTCGGCTCCTCCGGGGTTTCCCACCGCTCCTCGGTGAAGGGGATGGGCTCGAAATAGCCAGTGGTGGACCGGGCAAAGTCCCGCTCGTCCTGCGCAAGGCGGCGCAGGGTGAACAGCCGGTCGTTTTCCAGAATCAGCTGGCCTTTGCTGCCGCTCAGTTCCAGCCGGTTGGTGCCGGGGAACTCCCGGCTGGAGGCGATGAACTGGCCGGTGGCACCGCCCGGCCAGCGGATATGCAGGGTTACATCGTTTTCCACCTGAATGGCCCGCTCGGCCCCGAATTCGCACAGGGCGGTCACCTCATTGGGAACCCCGCACAGCCAGGTGAGCAGATCCAGCTGGTGGCTGGCCTGGGTGAGCAGCAGCCCGCCGCCCTCGCCCTTCCAGCTGCCCCGCCAGGGCTCGCTGGCGTGGTAGGCCGGGGTGCGGTACAGGTTGGTGATCAGCCAGCAGGCGCGCTTCAATTGCCCCAGCGCACCGCTTGCCACCAGCTGCTTTGCCTGCTGATAGGCGGCGCTGGCCCGGCGGCAGTAGAGCACCCCGGCGGTAAGCTCCGGGTGGGCCTTGCAGGCGGCCAGCAGGGCGCGGGCCTCGTCCGCGTCCACCGCCAGCGGCTTTTCGATCAGGGGGTGCACCCCGGCCTTCAGCGCCTGCAATGCCATGGGAACATGCCGGTTGTGGGGCGTGCAGATCATCACCACGTCCACAAGGCCGCTGTGCAGCATGGCTTCGTAATCGGTGAAGAGGGCGGCATCCGGGGTGCAGAAGGCGTCCCGGGCGCCGGTCAGGTGAGTCATGTTCCGGCTGGACAGGGCGGTGACGCGCCCGCCGGGGATTTTTCCGGCGGCGAACAGGCCCAGATACACCCGGGCGATGGAGCCGATGCCGGCAATGCCGACGCGCAGCATGGCGATTCCTCCTTTGAAAACAGAATGATCAGGCCAGATGCTGCAACAGAAATTCCAGCTGGGCGTCCTCATACCAGTTTACCCGCTCATGGGTGTATTTGTCGAATAAAATCTGCCGTTTGTCTGTGCTGGCTGAATGCTGGAACAGGGCCAGCTGGGCAGCAGCGGGGCTGAGCGGGTCCATCCGGCTGCTGCCCAGCAGAAAGGCGCAGCTGGATGGTGGGGCAAAATTCATGCAGTCCAGATGATCCAGTGCGCAGAACAGCTCTTCCTGCCGGCTGCGGGTGGGATTTTGGGCGCGGAACCAGTTGGTCAGGGGCTGATAATAGCCGCCCGCGCCGGCGCCTGCCATGGTTCGCAGATCCAGCAGCAGTGGGTTCAGCACCGTGCAGACAGTCACCGCGTCGCTTTGGGCGGCACACAACAGCGCCATCGCGCCGCCCAGCCCTTCGCCGCTCACGGCGACAGGCAGGTGCGGAAAAAGCTGCCGTGCGGCGCGCAATGCCCGCAAAGCGGCTTTGTAAGTGCGCAGCAGTACTGGTACGCCGCCGGGGGTTTGGGGGTCTGGCGCACCGCAGCATACCGCGGCGTCGGCGGGCAGCTCGGGGGCCAGCACGGCGCAGCCTGCAGGCAGATATCGGCTCAGATAGTAATGGCCCCGTGCGGAACGGCCGATATCATGAAAGTCGATCAGCACGCTGGTGGGGGTAGCTGGCCGGAGCAGCCGAGCGCAGAGTACGTCCTTGCCGTTTTGCAATATCAGGCGGCAGAACGCGGCCTGCGGGGAGGAAAATTCTTCGGTTTCGTGCAGATCGTCTGGAGCAAGACTCGCCTGACAGGTGTTCCAGAAAATGTCAAAATCCACAGGATGCTGCGTGGAGCAGGTGGGTGCAGGCCAGTTGGTACGGTTTGTCATACATATTCCTCCTCTTCCCAGAGATCGGGCCCCTGACAGCAGAAAAAGCGAATCAGCCGGTCATCAAATTCCTGAATCTCTTCATGGGCAAAATCCGGATACAGCAGATGTCGCTTAGGCGAGGTGATCCGGTTGTAGACCGCATACTGGGTAACAGGTGGGCAGATCGTGTCTTGAAAACCGGTGGCAAACAGCACCGGGCAGCGAACCATGGGGGCAAAGTTGATGGTATCCACATAGCCAAGTTTGCGGAAGATTTCGTCAGTATGCAGGCCCATCGGGTCGAACCAGCGCATGTAATAGCGCAGACCCTCGTAGGCGATCAGATCGGCATCCAACTCCCAGACTTTCTGGAAATCACTGAGAAACGGATACTGGATGCCTGCCTTCCGGATCAGATCCGAATGGAGGGCGGCGGTGGCCAGCGCAAGCGCACCGCCCTGAGAACCGCCGTTCACATAGACCCGGTCCAGATCCAGGCCGGGCAGCTGCCGGGCAATGCGGATCAGCAGGGCAATATCCTGATGAACCTTGACATAATACATCTGTTCAGGTGGACCGTCCAGTCCAAGAATCATGTTGCCGCTGGCACGAGTGCTCTGGTAGGAGGCGGCATCCAGGCTGGCACCCCCCTGGCCCCGGCAGTCCATGGCCAGCATGGCCACTCCCATGCTGGCGGCGTAGCTGGTCAGCTCCAACCAGCTGCGGGTGGCGCCGGGGTAACCGTGGAAATGCAGCAGCAGCGGTACCGGCTGCTCCGACGCGGGGCGGATGTATTTGGCATAGAGCAGCGAACCATCTGCCCCGCGAAAGCGTAGCTCCTGATAGCGCACGGAACCACGGGCGGGAAATGGGCCGTCACGCAGTTCCCATTCTAACGGGACACGATTCATCTCCGCCATGCGTTCGGCCCAGAAGACGGCGAAATCCTCTGGGCAGGGGGTGGTGCCCCGATAGGAGTCCAGAAAAGAACGGTCATCGGGTTTCCATGTCATAAAAACACTTCCTTATTTGTTGAGTATTTGAAGGCAGAATCCGGAACGAACCGGACTCGCCTTGTATCAGTTGAAGGTGGTGCGTTCAAACAGGTGGGAGACCTGCGCCGCCAGCAGGCTGTGCTCCGGGGCCGAAAGCTTCGGGTCCTGTTCCAGCAGCTCGTGGGCGCATTTCTGGGCGGCCTCCAGCGTGCGGGTGTCGCCCATCAGGTCGGCCAATTGCAGGGTGGGCAGGCCGTGCTGCCGATCCCCGAAGAAGTCGCCGGGGCCGCGGGTCTCCAGATCGTATTTGGCGATCTCGAAGCCGTCCTGTGTATGGCAGAGAAAGCGCAGCCGGTCCCGCACCGCTTCGCCGGTGTGGTCGCTGATGAGAATGCAGTAGGCTTCGCCGCCGCCCCGGCCCACTCGGCCCCGCAGCTGGTGCAGCGCCGACAGACCGTACCGCTCGGCGTTTTCAATCACCATCACGGTGGCGTTGGGCACGTCCACGCCCACCTCGATCACGGTGGTAGAGACCAGAACGTCCAGCTCGCCGTTTTTGAACTGCTCCATCACGGCGGCCTTTTCCTTTGGCTTCAGCTTGCCGTGCATCAGGCCGATGCGCCGGTGGGGCAGAAGCGCCCCGGCCACGTCGGTGAGGTAGCTGGTCACCGCCTGCAGATCCGCCGCGCCGGGCGCTTCGGTATCACTCTCCTCCACCCGGGGGCAGACGATGTACACCTGATGGCCCTTGTCGATCTGGTCGTCCAGAAAATGATACATGTCCCGCCGCTTTTTGCCGGTCACCGCATAGGTTTTCACCGGCAGGCGGCCGGGGGGCAGCTCGTCCAGAATGGAGATGTCCAGATCGCCGTACATCAGAAGGCCCAGCGTGCGGGGGATGGGCGTGGCGCTCATCACCAGCACATGGGGGGCGGTGGATTTGTCCGCCAGCAGGCCCCGCTGGCGCACGCCGAACCGGTGCTGCTCGTCCACCACCGCAAAGCCAAGGCGGGCAAACTCCACCCCGCTGCTGATCACCGCGTGGGTGCCCACCACCAGATCCGCCTCGTGGGCGGCGATGGCCGCAAGGGTGGTGCGCTTCTGGGCCGCCTTCATGCCGCCGGTGAGCAGCGCCACCCGAAGCCCGAAGGGCTCGAGAAAGGTCTGCAATGTGGCCGCGTGCTGGGCGGCCAGAATCTCGGTGGGGGCCATGAGGGCGCTCTGGTAGCCGTTTTTCGCGGCCATGTAGATGCCCGCCGCGGCCACAAGGGTTTTGCCGCTGCCCACGTCCCCCTGCAACAGCCGGTTCATGGGCCGCTTTGCCGCCATGTCGGCGCAGATCTCGGCGGCGGCCCGCCGCTGGGCCCCGGTGGGGGAGAAGGGCAGGCTGTCCCAGAAGGGGGTCAGGCCGGTGGGCTGCATGGGTGCGCCGCTCTTCACCGCGCCCCGGCTTTTTAAAAGGCTCAGGCCGATTTGCAGGGTGAACAGCTCCTCAAACACCAGCCGCCGCCGTGCCGCGGCCAGCGCCTGCGGGGAGGCAGGGTGGTGGATGTTCTTCACCGCCGTCCACTTATCCGGCATCCGGAAGCGGGGCAGGTAGTCCGGCGGCAGGGGCTCGGGCAGCGGGTCCGCCGCGGCCAGCGCGTTCTCCACGCAGCGGGCGATCTGGCCGCTGGCAAGGCCATCGGTCTGGGGGTAGACCGCCACAAAGGGCTTGCGCTCCACCTCCGCCCGGGTGCGCACGATGGGATTTGCCATCTCCCGGCGGGAGAGTGCGCCTTTCGCCCGGCCCTCGAAATAGTATTCCTCGCCAAGCAGCAGCTTGTCCGCCATGAAATGGGTGTTGAACCAGGTGAGGGTCAAGGTGCCGGTGTCGTCCGCGGCGGTGGCCTGCACCATGGTGCGGCCCCCGGGCAGGCGCACCGCTCCCTTTTTGGCGCACACTTCGGCCCTGATGACCACCTCGGTGCCGGAGGGGGCTTCGGCAATGGGGCTGGGCTGACTGTAATCAATATAGCGGCGGGGATAGTGGCAGAGCAGGTCGCCCACGGTGGCGATGCCCAGCCGGGCGAACCGCTCGGCCAGCCTGGGGCCCACGCCCTTGACGTATTGAATGGGGGTATCCGGCTTCATGGCGGGGCCTCCTTTTTGGTGAGAATCAAAGGGTAGAAAAAAGCGCCGCTTGTGTGAGTGTGGTCAACACAGGCGGCGCTCAGAATAGGCAAAACGCTTACGATCAGGGAAGAATTACTCCACGCTGATCATGTAGTAGTAGACGGGCTGGCCGCCGTTGATCAGGGTGACCTCGATGCCGTCGCCCACCTTGGCCTGCACCAGCTCCAGCGTGCGCTGGGCGTCCTCCTCGCTCACGTCGCAGCCGGAGATCAGGGTGATGAAGCTGGTATCCTTCTTCACCATGCTGCGGGCAAGGCGGTAGGTGGTCTTGGTGATGTCGGTGCCGATGTTCACGATCTTGCCGTTCTCCATGGCCATGATCTCGCCCTTCTTGATCTTGTGGCCGTCGAAGTCGCTGTTGCGGGCGGCGAAGGTCACAAGGCCGGTGCTCACCTGACCGGCAGCCTGCATCATGTTAATGGTGTTGGCGTCCACGGTGGCGTCCGGGTCAAAGCTCAGCATGGCGGTGATGCCCTGCGGGATGGTGCGGGTGGGCAGCACCACAATGCGCCGGTCGGCCAGCTTCTGGGCCTGCTCGGCAGCCATGATGATGTTCTTGTTGTTGGGCAGCACGAACACGGTCTTGGCGGGCACGCTCTGCACCGCGGCCACAATGTCCTCGGTGGAGGGGTTCATGGTCTGGCCGCCGGACACAACGGCGGAAACGCCCAGATCGGTGAACACGTTGGCCAGACCCTCGCCGGCGGCCACGGCCACAAAGCCGTACTCCTGATCCGGGTCAACGGCAGCGTACACAAAGGGGCTGGTCTGCTCGGCCTGCTCGGCTTCCCGCTGCTTCTCCAGGCCCTTGCCCTGCTTCTGGCGGGCCAGGAACTGCTCGTGCATGTTCTCGATCTTGAAGCCGGTCAGGTAGCCGTACTGGATGGCGTGGCTCAGGATCTTGCCGGGGTCGGCGGTGTGCACATGGCAGTTGATCACGTCGTCGTCCTCAATGACAACCACGCTGTCGCCGTTGCTCTCGCAGAAGGCACGCAGCTTGTCGCTGGAAACGCCCTCGTTCTTATTCACCAGGAACTGGGTGCAGTAGCCGTTCTTGATGTCCTCAACCTTCATCAGGTCGTCGCTGAACACGCCCTTGCCGGCGGCGTCGCTGGAGTGCTTGACCTTGCTCTGGGTCTGCTCCTCGCCCTTCACGGGCTCGCCGCCCTTGAACACGATGTCCATGCCCTCGAAGATCACCATCAGGCCCTGGCCGCCCGCGTCCACCACGCCGGCCTTCTTCAGAACCGGCAGCTGGTTGGGGGTGTTGTCCAGCGCGCGCTGACCGGCGGAAAGCACCAGAGTCCACAGCTCGTTCACGTCGGCCAGGCCGCTGGCAGAAGCTTCCTCGCTGGCGATGCGGGCTACGGTGAGCATGGTGCCCTCGGTGGGCTTCATCACGGCCTTGTAGGCGGCTTCCACGCCCTTTTCCAGCGCGTGAACCAGATCCTCGGCGCCGGCTTTCTTCTTGCCGTCCAGCGCCTTGGACAGGCCGCGGAACAACAGGCTGGTGATCACGCCGGAGTTGCCGCGGGCGCCGCGCAGCATGGCGGAAGCGGCCACCTTGGCGGCCTCGCCCACGGTGCAGCTGTCGGGCAGGTTTTCCAGCTCACGGGCAGCGGCCATCACGGTCATGCTCATGTTGGTGCCGGTGTCGCCGTCCGGCACGGGGAAAACGTTCAGCTCGTCCACACGGGAACGCTGGTTGGAGATGTTGTTGGCGCCGGAGATGATGGCGTCACGCAGGATCTTACCGGTAATCATAAGCTATTGCACCTCATGTAAAGTAAAGTATCGTTGTTTTATGGGGCGGAATCAGTCCGCCACGATGTCGTCCACCGAGACCTCGATGCGGGCCACGGTCAGGCCGGTGGCCTTTTCCACCTCGTGCTTGACCTTGTGGGTGATGCTCTTCACGATGGTGGCGATGTTCAGCCCGTAGCCCACCTTAATGTGCAGTTCGATGGTGAGGCTGCGGTCCGACTGGGTCACGCGAACGCCCTTTTCCGGGAAATCGCTGCCGAACACCAGGCTCTTCAGATCGTCGCCGCGGCCGCCGGTGGCCATGCCCGCCACGCCGTAGCAGCTGCGGGCTGCCTGGCTGACCAGCTCGGCGAAGTAGTCCGACGTCATGCTTATGGTGCCCATGGGGTTTTGCAATGTGATCATAAACTGCCGCTCCTTTGCAATTTGTATCCGCCCGTGGGCGGTGGGGTCTGTTATTCGGCCGCGTCGAAGCGCAGGCCTTCCAGCGAATAGAATACGTTGCTGATGGAACAGCTCAGCCCGCTGATGCCGCTGCTGTGCACCACCGTGCCGTTGCGCCACACCAGCGGCACAAAGGGCATTTCGGCGGCGAAAGCCGTTTCCAGCGCGCCGGCGGTGTTCTGGTCCGCCTTGAAGGCGGTGTAGGCGGCGGCGAGCGCTTCGCTTTGCACGATGCCCACGCTGGCCTGCCCCCCTTCAAAAAAGGGACTCATATCCATATTATTATACAACTTGACCTCGCCGATGTACAGGTCAAAATCACCGGATGCAACTTTTTGGCTGTAAACGTCAAAATCCGACGCTTCCTCCACCGTCACATACAGCCCGGCGGCGGCCAGCTGGTCCTTGATCAGGCTGGCGGCGTAGCGCTTGTAGGTGTTGCCGCTGTAAACCAGCAGCCGCAGGTTCACCCGCTGGCCGTCGGCGTCCTGATAATAGCCCGCCGCGTCCAGCGTGTAGCCCAGCGCGGCCAGATCTGCGGCGGCCTGTTCGGCGCTCACTTCGGCGGTGGACTGGATCACATGGCTGTCGGCCACGCAGTCGTAGTGGTCGTTGATGCAGCCGGTGGCCGGGTAGGCCCGGGCATAATAGCTTTTCTGGGCGATCTGGGTGCGGTCGATCAGCTGGCTGAGCAGCGCCCGGCCCGCCGCGGTGGTGAGCAGAGGGCTTTTGGTTCCGCTTTCCGGCGGGGTGGCGTTCACGCCCAGAAACACCAGATTGTTGGTTTTGTAATAGTCCGACACGCTGGAAAAGCCGGCGCTGGTCTGGGCCGAGTCGCTGGCGGTGTACAGGTTCAGGCTGCCCACCGCAAAGCCGGAGACCATCTCTTCATAGCTGCTCACCTCGGTGAGGTAGATGGTGTCCGGCCCGTTTTCCGCGAAGGCGCAGGAGTTGTTGCGCACCAGGCTGCCGCTGTCGCCGTAGGTGTAGCGGCCGTTCGGCGTGGGCTGGGCCGCGCCGGTCTCGGCGGCCTTCAGCACCGGAATGTCGCACAGGTAGGCGAACATGGAATCCGGCGAAGCAAGGGTCACGGTCACGGTGTCGCCCTCGGCCTTCACCTCGGTCACACCCGCAAAGCGGGCGGCGTAACGCTCGCTGACCCGGGCGGCCTCCAGGCTGGCGGCGGCGTCCTGGGCGGTGACGGGGGTGCCGTCCGCGAAGGTGCAGCCGGAGCGGATATGGATGGTCACCGTTTCGCCCGCGCTCACGATGGAATCCGCCAGCCGGTATTCCAGCGAAAGCTCCGGCGACAGCTCCACCAGGCATTCAAACAACAGCCCGGCGTTCTGCTCCACCAGATTGGAGGAGGAGGTGTAGGGGTTGAAGCCCGCCGAGGGGGTGTAGCCCAGCACCAGCGCGGTGGGCGCGCCGGCGCTCTGCCCGGGCACAGAGGCCGCGCCCGAAGCGGCGGAGGCGGAAGAGGTGGAGGAGGCCGCCTGCGAGGCGGAGGAAGCCGCCTGCCGGCCGCAGCCGGCAAGCAGGGCAAAACACAGCGCAAGGGCTGCGATGCGGCGAAAACGTGCCATGGGAAACACATCCTTTTCTGGTCAGAATCGGTACCTTAAAGCATATCATAAAACGAGGCCGTTGACCAGCAGAATCGGGCAAAAAAGCACCTTTGCACCGCCCGGCGCCGCCTTCATAAGTTTTTCACACCCCGGGGCGCGAAATGTGTTAAAATAAAGATACCGAATCATGGAATCCCGGGCCGGAGCCTTCCGGTTCGTTTTTTGAGAAATGCAGCGCGTAAAGTGAGGTTTTGTGAGTGAATTTGCTGTTCTTTTTAACGCCCAAGCAGGATGTGGCCTTTCTGTATGAGGATTTCACCCTGCGGCAGGCGCTGGAGAAGATGGAGTACCACCGGTATTCCAGCATCCCCGTGCTGAACCGGGTGGGCGAATATGTGGGCACCATGACCGAGGGCGATCTTTTGTGGGCCATCAAGAACCAGGGCATCGATCTGGACGACGCGGAGGACATCCCCTTAAGCAGCATCCCCCGCAAGCGGGACTATAAGCCCGTGGCCGTGACCACCCAGATGGATGAGCTGGTGGCCGCCGCCATGACCCAGAATTTCGTGCCCGTGCTGGACGACAAGAAGAGTTTTATCGGTCTGGTCAAGCGCAATGCCATCATCCAGTACTGCTACGACCGCTACCGGGCCGTGGCCCCCATGCTGGACGGCCAGAAAACCGGCAAATCGAGCGAAAGAAAGGTGTTTTGAACAATGGAGTACCGGAAAATCGAGCCCGCCGCCATCGCGGGCAATCCCTTTGAGCTGATCGGCAAAGAGTGGGCGCTGGTGAGCGCCAAAAAGGCCGACGGCACCGTGAACACCATGACCGTGAGCTGGGGCTCCATGGGTGTGTTGTGGGGCAAAAACGTGGTGCAGATTTTCCTGCGCCCCCAGCGCTACACCAAGGAGTTCGTGGACGAGGCCGGCCGCTTCACCCTGAGCTTTTACGGCGAAGGGGCGAAGAAGGAATTGGGCTATCTGGGCAAGGTGAGCGGCCGGGACGAGGATAAGATCGCCAAGGTTGGCTACACCGCGCGGGACTTCGACGGCGCGCCCGCCTTCGACGGGGCCCGGCTGGTGCTGGTCTGCCGCAGCCTGTATGCCCAGACGCTGGAGCCGGAGTGCTTTTTGCCCGGCAACAGCTGCGATGCGGACTGCTACCCCCAAAAGGATTACCACACCATGTATGTGGCCGAGATCGAGGCCGTGTACGAGAAGGCGGAATAAGCTGTTTTTTATTGATATCGAAAAGGCCCCCGGAGTTAGCCGGTGTGGCACAAGAAAACGACGGTTCTGCCTTAGGATTTTGGCGCACAAAATGTTCAAAGGGGCGGGCAAGCCACCAAGGCTTGCGCCGCCCCTTTTCGCACTTTCTGCATCCAAAATCCTGGGGCAGAACTGTCCTGCACCGGAAAAGGCCCGATTTTGATGGGAGTGCAAGGAAAAGACCCGCAGGCACCCTTGGTGGTTGTCAAGGGGCTTTGACGCTGCAATCCCGCAAAAGCGGCCCTTTTCCGGCGTCGTTTTCTTATGTCACCCCGGCTCTTTTTCCGGGGGCCTTTTTACATCTTTCTTTAAAAGGGCTGTTTATTGGACTGCATTTTGCCGCAAAATGATGCAAAGTACAAATTATCGGACTTATATTCTGATAGAATAAGACCATCGGGAGGGGGCGCGGCCCCCGAAAACGCAACATCGACAAAAACTGAGAAAGGCAGGGTCGGGTATGGATTGCATCATTCGGAACGTGGGGTCTCATGTGGAGGTATACAGCCGCAGCGGCGTGTTTCTGTTCTCGGCCGACAACACCCGCGAGGCCATGGAGGAGCTGGGCCAGGCGGGCTGAGCCTGTAAGGCGGCGATACGCCCGGCGCGGCGGATGAAAAATCTGCCGGCAGGGGGCGAAAGATGAAATAAAAGGCCGCTCCGGCCCGTTCTGTATATGAACGGATCAAACGGAAAGGGAGTGTGCCGCCATGACAGAGAAACGCAGCGTAAACAGAAGAAAAGGGATCACCGCCGCGCTGGTGCTGGCTCTGGCACTGGGCCTGCTGATGGCAGGCTGCGGCGGGCAGACGGCGAGCCCCGGCGGCGAAGGCGGGGCGGACCGGAACGTGGTGTCCGGCAGCAGCACACCCCAGACTGCGCAGGACGCCATGGCCTTTCTGGAGGGCAGCCTGCGCCCCTGCGAGGGCGGCGTGGAGTTCACCCTGCCCGAGGGCTGGCCCGGCGAGGACTGGAACATCCAGATCTGCGGGCGGGCCGCCATGGGCGAGGACGGCATGAGCGTGCATCTGCTGGAAAAGGAGAACGTGGAAAAGGCCTGGAAGCCGGGGCAGACCTATCAGATCGAATGCGCCGAGGGCTATCTGGAGCTGAACATGAGCGCGGTGCTGGATTCGGACGACGGGCTGGAGCCGCTTTCGGTGGATCTGCTGGCACTGGCGCTGGGGCAGCCCCAGCCGGAGCAGCCGGATGCCCCCGAGGCGCAGCCGGTGGAAAGCCAGCCGGAAAGCGCCAGCGAGCAGGACATGACCCAGCGGGTGAGCGCCCGGTTCCCCGCCTATCAGGAGGGGCGAAACGAGTTCAACGGGGAATATTACGATCAGGCCCCCTTCACCGCCAGCTTTCTGCTGCCCCAAGGCTGGAGCCTGACGGAGCCGGAGGAAAGCGAGCGGGTGTTTGATCAGGGCATGAACACCCAGCTGCTGATCTGCGACAGCGCGGGCAACGCCGTGGGCCGCATCGGCTACGGGTTGATCGAGCCCACCGAGCCGGGCAACGAGCCGGAGGAGGGGGAGTATTACAAGCTGGTGTACAGCTATCTGCGCACCCCGTCCAGCTGCTTCTGGGAGGATTACCGGGTGGTGAAAAAGACCGCCGCCGGCGAAAACGCGGTGGCCACCGTGTATTTCGGTGAGTCCGAGCCGGGATACGCCACCGAAGAGCGCACCGCCCACGGGGCCCTGGCCTACGATAAGGAGCTGGGGGTCTATGTGGCCCTGCGCATGGAGGAGGATGCCCCCTTCACCGCCGATCAGGTGGAAACCCTGGCCCAGAGCCTGACGCTGGCAGCCGTGGCCTGACGGTCAGCAAACGCCAGAACAACAAAAAACCAGCCGCCGCAACATTCCGGTTGCGGCGGCTGGTTTTGACTTTATTGGATAAGGCTTGTCCGGCGCTTACACCCGGCGCTTACACATAGAACAGCATGGTGCTGTAGCTGGGCAGGGGCCAGTACTCCGCACCGCAGATGGACTCGGCGGCGTCGGCGGCGGCACGCAGGTCGGCCATGGCGGGCAGAACCACATCGTGGTAGCAGCGGCCGGTGGCCAGCGCGCCCTCGCTGCGCTCGGCCTTCTCCACGCAGGCTTCCAGCCGGTCGGCCGCGTCGCTCATGGCGTCGGTGTAGTTGGTCAGCTGGCGCAGCACCTTCTCCTCGGCCTTGCAGCTGATGCCCGGGCAGGCGGTCTTTTTCCGGTTCATGCCCTTGGCAATGTCGCCCATGTAGCGGCTGGCGGCGGGCACCAGCTGGCGGCGGGCCATTTCCAGCATGGTAACGGCCTCAATGTGGCGAACCTTGGCGTAGTTCTCCAGCTTTACCTCGTAGCGGCTGCGGCACTCGGTCTCGTTCAGAACGCCCATCTGCTCGAACAGGGCGATGTTCTTCGGGTCCACAAAGGCGCCCAGAGCTTCGCATGCGCTGGGCTCGTTCTTCAGGCCGCGGCGGGCGGCTTCTTCCTCCCACTCCTTGCTGTAGCCGTTGCCGTTGAAGATCACCCGCTTGTGGTCGCGGATGGTGCGCTTGATCAGGGCAACCACGGCCTTGTCGAAGTCCTCGGCCTGCTCCAGCTCGTCGGCGTAGCCCTTCAGCTCCTTGGCCACGGCGGTGTTCAGCACGGTGTTGGCGTCGGAGATGTTCACCGAGGAGCCGGGCATGCGGAACTCGAACTTGTTGCCGGTGAAGGCGAAGGGGCTGGTGCGGTTGCGGTCGGTGTCGTCCTTGGCGAACTGGGGCAGAACCTCCACGCCCAGGTCGATCTTGGCGGCGGCGGGGGCCACGTACTCGCTGCCGGAGGCGATGGCGTCCAGAATGCCCTCCAGCACCTCGCCCATGAAGATGGACACGATGGCCGGGGGCGCCTCGTTGCCGCCCAGACGGTGCTCGTTGCCCGCGCCCACGATGCTCATGCGCAGAAGATCGTTGTATTCATCCACGGCCTTGATGATGGCGGCCAGGAAAATCAGGAACTGCAGGTTGTCCTTGGGGGTGTCGCCCGGGTCCAGCAGGTTCATGCCGGGGGCGGACAGAGACCAGTTGTTGTGCTTGCCGCTGCCGTTCACGCCATCGAAGGGCTTTTCGTGCAGCAGGCACACAAGGCCGTGCTTCGGGGCCAGCTTCTTCATCATCTCCATGGTGAGCAGGTTGTGGTCCACCGCCACGTTGCATCGGTCGAAGATGGGGGCCAGCTCGTGCTGGCAGGGGGCAACCTCGTTGTGCTTGGTCTTGGCGGAAACGCCCAGCTTCCACAGCTCCTCGTCCAGATCCTTCATGAAGGCGGACACTTCCTCACGCAGGGCGCCGAAGTAGTGCTCCTCCATCTCCTGACCCTTGGAGGGGGCCGCGCCGAACAGGGTGCGGCCGGTGAGAATCAGATCCTCGCGGGCGTCGTAGTGCTCCTTCTTGATCAGGAAATACTCCTGCTCGGGGCCAACGGTCACGTCCACATGGCTCACGTCCTTGCCGAACAGGTGCAGCACCCGCCTGGCCTGGGTGGTCACAGCCTTCATGCTGCGCAGCAGAGGGGTTTTCTTGTCCAGCGCTTCGCCGGTCCAGCTGCAGAAGGCGGTGGGGATGCACAGGGTGCCATCCTTGATGAAGGCGTAGCTGGTGGGATCCCATGCGGTGTAGCCGCGGGCTTCGGCGGTGGCGCGCAGGCCGCCGTTGGGGAAGCTGGAAGCGTCCGATTCGCCCTTCACCAGCTCCTTGCCGGAGAACTCCATGATGGCGGTGCCGTCCCGGTTGGGGCTCAAAAAGCTGTCGTGCTTTTCGCTGGTGATGCCGGTGAGCGGCTGGAACCAGTGGGTGTAGTGGGTGGCGCCGTTTTCAATGGCCCAGTCCCGCATGACGCTGGCCACGATGTTGGCCAGATCCAGATCCAGCGCCGCGCCCCGCTGCAGGGTGGCCTTCAGGCTCTTGTAGGTGGCGCTGGGCAGGCGCTCCTTCATCACATGCTCGTTGAACACGAGCGAACCGTAGATCTCCTTGGTGTTGGCTGGTGCCATAACTGTTCCTCCCTCACACAAAAGGCCGGACGGGTCCGGCGGTTTCCCATACGAATATTTCACAAAAAATTATATGTTTTTTTACACCCGCCGTCAATTCAAAACAAGGGCCCGGCTTTGCAGTTTGGCGGGTTTGCAAAGACCGGGCCCATGGCGGCAAAAATTGTTGGTGACAGTGCCGAGAAGCGGTGGCGAAAAGTGTGATTTTTCCCGGCCGCAGCGGCGGATTGAACGGCCCGCCCGGGCGGCAGTGCGCCGGTTCGGGCAGCGCCCGGCCAGCCCGCCTGTCAGATCACCTGTCAGATCACCTGGAAGAGGAAGAATTTCAGGTAGTTGGTTTCCTCCACGTTCCACAGAATGGGGTGATCCGGGGACTGCTGGCGCACCTCGATCTGGCGCAGCTGGCGGCCCGCGTCCGCCGCGGCGCTTTTCAGCATCTTGACGAACATCTCCTCGGTGGCGAAGTGGCTGCAGCTGGCGGTGGCCAGATAGCCGCCCCGGGGCAGCAGCTTCATGGCCCGGTAGTTGATCTCCTTATAGCCCCGCATGGCGTTGGCCGCGGTTTTGCGGGCCTTGGTGAAGGCGGGCGGATCCAGAATGATAAAGTCGTAATTGTGGGTGCCCTCCAGCGTGGGCAGCAGCTCGAACACGTCGGTGCACACAAAGTCCATCCGGTCGGCCAGGCCGTTGCGCTCGGCGTTGGCGCGGGCCATGTCCACCGCGGTCTGGCTCACGTCCACCGCGGTCACATGGGCAGCCCCGCCGTAGGCGGCGTTCAGCGCAAAGCTGCCGGTGTGGGTGAAGCAGTCCAGCACCCGCTTGCCCCGGGCAAGCTTTGCCACCTGCCGGCGATTGTATTTCTGATCCAGGAAAAAGCCGGTTTTCTGGCCGTTTTCAAAATCCACCGCGTAGCGCACCCCGTTTTCGCAGATTTCGGTGCAGGTGGAGGCGGGGTGATCCTCGCCGTGCAGCTCGAACCAGCCCTTGTTTTCAAACAGGCCCTCCCGGGCGCGCAGGGCCACGTCGTTGCGCTCGTAAATGCCGCTGATGATCTGGCCGTCGGCGCGCAGCACATCCACCAGTAAGGGGAACAGCTGGGCCTTGCGGATCTCCATGCCGTAGGAGAGGGTCTGGGTGACCAGAATGTCGCCAAAACGATCCACGGTCAGGCCGGGCATCTGATCCGCCTCACCGAAAATCACCCGGCAGCAGGAAAGATCCTCTTCGCCCATCACGGTTTTCCGGTAGGCCCAGGCGTACTCAAAGCGCCGCCGCCAGAAGGCCTCGTCGAAGCTGTCGTTGGCGTTGCGGCTGATCAGCCGGATGCGGATCTTGCTCTCCCAGCTCAGGAAGCCGGTGCCCAGATAACGGCCCTTGCCGCTCACCACGTCCACCAGTGCGCCGTTCTCCGGCATGGTTTCCGGCTGGCCGGTGAGCTCATCGGCATAGACCCAGGGATGGCCGCTCAGAATGCTGTTCTCGGCCTTTTTGGTCACGGTGTAAACGGGGTAGGGACGGGTCTGTTTCATGGTGCACTTTCCTTTCCTGACGGTTTCTTTTATAATAAAACCGGACGCTTTTGCGGGGCCCCGGGCCCCGCCTGTAAAATTTTCCGTATCAATTCAAGTATAACCGGTTTGCACCCCGGTGGCAAGCGAAATCCGCCGCCGCAAAGCAGCCGGGAAAAGGAGAGATTCGCCATGGAGATCGAACGCAAATGGCTGGTAAAGGGCTGGCCGGAGGGCCTTACCCCGGTGAAAACCTTCGTGATGCGGCAGGGCTATGTGACAACCCGCCCCACCGTGCGCATCCGCAGCGAGGAGTCGGGGGGAAAAACCGACTACATCCTCTGCCTGAAAGGCAAGGCCAGCGCGGACGGCCTTGCCCGGGAGGAGATCGAAGCGCCCATCGACCCGGCCCTCTTTGCCCGGCTGGAGGCCTTTCTGCAGCGGCCCCTCATCCAGAAGGAGCAGCGGCGCTACCCGCTGGAGGGCGGCCTTGTGCTGGAGGTGAACCAGGTGGATGCGGGCCAGCCCGGCGAGTTCTTCTATGCCGAGGTGGAATTTGCCACCGAGGACGCCGCCCGCGCCTGGCAGCCCGGCGCGCTGGCGGGGTATCTGGAAAACGAGGTCACCGGTACGCCGGGCCAGAGCATGGCCGCCTACTGGTGCGCCACCCGGGGCGATCTGGCCGACGAATACCGGGTGGAGTAATTCCCGGCGGGAAAGTTTTCCACAAAAATACGAAAAGTATTCCACGGTTTTCGACAGGTTTTCAACATCGGGGTTTTCCCCGGGGTGTGGAAAACCCGGCCGTCCGGTAAAATTTCTGTAAAATCCGGTGAGAAACTGGAAAAAATCCGGTAACAGGAATGATTTTTAACAAGGCAAGGGCCCCTGTGTTTCCCATTGTGTGGAAAACAGGGGCCCTTTTTACCGGGTTTTCCACACAAAAAAGTGGAAAGTGTTGAAAACCGGCGCTTTGCCGCCTTGCGCTGCCGAAGCCTGTGCAGGAACCCCCGCCGCCCCCTTCGCATAGGGTGAAGGCAGAGGAAAGGGGGAGAGAGGGATGCACCAGATTCTGGCGGCGGTATCCATGACCATATTTCCCTGCCTGTGCACGGCGCTGGGGGCGGGGACGGTGTTTCTGGCCCGGCCCGCGCC
>NZ_CAXSWZ010000044.1:0-17715 GCF_964241245.1 Allofournierella massiliensis | reverse complement strand
ACCGGCGTGGCCCGCGTGGTGGGCGATCTGAACGACCTGTTCGGCACCAGCACCTCTTACGCCGGTTATACGGTCAAAGTGCTGGGCAGTGACAATCCCAAGTACATGAAGAGCGGCGAGCAATACACCTGCTCCGTCAACTCCGATAACAAGTATGTGATCTCGAACTTGCCCTGTGTATATGACGGCACCAACGGCAACCTGAAAGTGCGCGTGTACGATCCGGCAGGCAAAGAGATCACCGACTACGGCCCGATCATCGTTAAGGTTTCCACCACTTTCTGGGAAAGCACCGAAACGATCCCTCTGCAACTGCTATCCTTCAGCGCATCGCCGGTGAAGGATGTCACCACTTATGAGAGCTTCGGCGCGAAGCTGCTGGAAGGCCGTGTCTACTGGACAAGTGCTGTGACCGATGTGCAGTGGCAGGTGCAGCGCAGCGGCGGCGGCAAATGGGAAAACATCCAGGATGTTGCCGAACTGAACGGCAAATACACCGCAAGCACCCCGAGCTTCGTTGACCAGGGCGATGAATCCTACACCGCCGTGGAACTGGAGCTGCGGGGCTGCAAAACCACATGGAACGGCTGGCACTTCCGCGCCGTATTCAAGTGGCAGGGCAAAACCGCCGACACCTACTCCGTGGCGACCAACGGCTACTCCGGTCAGCTGACTGTAAAGCCCTGGCCCATAAAGCTGACCCAGGCGTACAACCGCACTGTCTGGGAGGGCGAGAATGCCACCTTCACCGCCACTGCGGACTACTGGAAGGGAAAGGCCGACGGCCTCACCGTTTCCTGGGAGTTCTCAAAAGATGGTAAGGGCTGGTACTCCGTCGCAGATTCCGGCGAATTTATTGACAACGGCTCTCCCACTGTACAGAGTAGCAGCACCACATTGCCGGTATACAACAGCATTGCCAACCGGTATGGCCTGAGCGGTGTTACCGCGCAGCGCACCACCACCACGCTGACGATCAAGAGCTGCGATGTGACCATGAGCGGCTATCAGTTCCGGGCACATTGGCAGTACACCAGCCCCAGCGGCACCCGCTATGACTGGTACTCGACCGCAGCGAACAACAAAGAGTACAAATGGGACACCGATGTTTCCCAGTTTGGCGAAGCGACCACCGGCAACAATGTTGCTGACCGTGAAGGCCGTCTAATTGTAAATCCCGCCAACCTGGTTGTAGAACTGCGAAAAGCAGCCGACGAGGCAGGCAGTCGGGATCACCAGGACGATCTCACCCCGGATGTATACGGACAGAAGCTGATGATTACCCAAGGTTCGGATGTGGCTTATGCCACCGCCACCTATACGGCAATCATCTACTACCGGCCCACTGCGATGAACGTGACCCCGCGCTGGGAATACTCCACCATGCTGGATAATCAGTACCGCACCTGGGATCAGGGTGTGGCATCCTCTATTGATGGCCGAGTACGAACCAGCGTAACCAACACGAATCTCGGTGTATTGAGTACAAGCAGCCCGTATTACAACAGCAAGTATGCGGGATGGGCAGCAATCAAGAGTGTTCTGACCATCACCAACCCTGTTGCCAGTATGTATGATACTGCGACCATAACCAAGTATTTCTTCCGCTGCTATGGCACTGGTACATACAATACCTCTACCGGAACGAAAGAAAGAACCGGCAAGAGCGTCAACGGCGGTCTGGTGCTGGACTATGACATCGTACTCCACCACAATGGTGTAAACACCTACGACAAGAAAAACATCATCAACGGTCAGACTGTGACTGACTATAAAGGCATGTCCAGCGCGACCAGTGGGCGGGAAGCCTCCACCTGGAGTTACCCGGAACTGCAATTGATCGAACCCAAGCATGTCAACACCGTTTTGGTGCAGTTCTCTTCGGAGAATTTTGACCGGCGGGATTCGATCTCCTATGACGGCGGTAAGGCATCTGCTTACGGCATCAACGTTACCGGCAATCAATATGCCTGGACATTCAAAGCCAATAATGCCAATACCGTATCTACCGCTCAGTGGCAGGATTTTCTTCGTTCTGTTACCTTCACTGTATATGATCCTATGAGCATCAGCTCCGCCGGTGTTCAGGGAGGCACAGAAGTGTTTTGGTACGCAGACGAAAACCTGTGGTCTTCCGATATGATCTATAACGGCACCAACGGTCATTTTTATTCCTATGTGAGCAAGGATGACCTGGGGCACACTGTAGACTGGTATCAAGCCCGCAGCTATGCCACGAGTCAGTACAACGCAACGCTTGACACCTACGGCTATCTGGCGCACATCACCACAGCTGAGGAACAGGCACTGATCGAAGATCTGCTGCAAGGCGCTTTTGGTTATATCGGCGCATATAAGTACAGTGAAGGCACGACCGAGTGGTTTTGGATCGATGGCCCATCCTCTGAAACTGCCACCCCGTTTTACAAGAACGGGCAGCTGCAATGGGGTTATGCCAAATGGGCTTGGGGTAATCCCAGCGGTACCAATCAGGCAGTCCACCATTCCGGCGATAAGAACGCTTGGGAAACTGTTGAGCGAGCACACGAATGTGACGGTATGCTGATTGAATGGGGCGACGAAAGCCACAACAGCCTGCGTCCGACAAATCACAGCGTATCGGATAGTGACCGCATCGGCACCCAGGTAAGCTATCAGGGCAAGGTGGAGATTAACGCCACTGTGCTGGATGGCTCCAAGCTCTACGACAAGGCCGAGCTTATGCCGGTCATCACCGTAAACAGTGATACCATCAGTAATCCCGCCCAGTATGTTCAGGCTACAATTACCTGCGCTACCCCCAGCGCAGCTTACCCGCAGCGCACCATCGCCGCATCTGCAAGTAGCGGCAGTGGCGTAATCAATGCGGGCACCTACACGGTAAAGCTGAGTCTGACTCAGGCGGGCATCAACGCCGGTTACTACCTGACCGGCGATCTGGAAGGCACACTGATTGTCAAAAAGCGTCCTATCAACCTGTACAGCCATGACAACAACAAGGTGTACGACAAGACCAGTGATGCAACCATCAACAACATCAAGTTTGAGGGGTTGACAGCTACCAGCGGCGTGGTGAGTGGCGACACTGTGACCCTCTCCACCACTACTGCTACCGGTTATTACACCAACGGCAGCGTAGGTGTGGTTGACCGGGGCAGCTACTCCATCCGGCGCACCAGTCCTCTTTCTTTGTCCAGCAATCCTTACTCCAACTACTACATTGGCAACGAGGATTACACCGGCAGTATTACGGCCCGCCCGCTGACTGTACACAGTCGTTACCTGGACGATCCGAACAATGCCCGGAACATCAAAGCCTACGATGCGACTACTGCCGCCACCATTGGTGACATTCTGATCGATAACATTGTAGACGGCGATGCCGTTTGGGTGGATAAGAAGACCTATGCCGGTACTTACGCTACCGCAAACGCTGGTGAAACCCTGGACGAAAACGGTCACACCTTGCCGGATCGGTTCCTGAAGCTGGAGGAAAACACCATCACCCGAACCGACCCCATCCGCCTGGTAAACGACCCCAGCGGCAACTACTACATTGCTCAGGAGATCTATTCCGGCGCAATTTACCGCGCATCGCTCACTGCTCAGGTAAGCAGCAGCCGCACCATGTATGGCCAGCCGGTGGATTACGGCGAAGCAGGAAAGCCCTGGCATGACACTGTACCCTACAAGGCAAATACCGCCGCCACGGAAGGCTGCTGGCTGAAACTGGACGGACTGAAGGGCGCAGATACCCTCACTGCTGACTATGGCAAGAGCAATTTCTCCATTCTCGGCGCTCCCGATCTGATTGTTGACGAAACGACGCCAGTTGGTATGTACAAGCTGACCTATACCGGCCTGACGGAAGCCAACTATCCGGTTTTGAGCAACTACATTGTTGCTGTACTGGATGGCACCCAGGAGGTATACGCCCGTGAAATCCGCCTCACGGTGGGGGATTCCGACCGGTATGTAGAGGACGAAAGTCTCCCCGATACCCATGTGACCTTCGATCTGCTGGAGGATGACGGCGAAACCTATGCCGCACTGGGTTCCAATGCGGATGTTCTCTACAAGGACATGCCGCTGAAGAACGGTGACACTGTGCAGAGCGTGGTGCTGGTCAAGGAACAAGGCAGCGAAAACACCATCAGCCTGGCCGATGACACCGGCAGCAAACTGGTGGCCGAGATTGAGGAAAACGGCACAAAGAAAACACAGTACACAAACGACAGCATCCCGCTGGTAAGTGATTGGTTTATGGGTTGCCCGGCCAAATATCTTGACCTGGAGCATGACCAGAGTATCTATCCCTGCGATTGGTGTGAGCAGTATCACGGCTTCGAGCTGGGTACCGACCACTGGAAAGTGACCGGCTATGCCGCTACCGTGAACCAGGATGCCAGCCAGAACTCTACGCTGACTGTGGCTACTGTGGAAAATCCTCTGGGTGAACAGGTACAGAATTACAGCCTGCGCTATGTGGCAGGCAGTATCACCGTCCACCCGGAACTGCGATTCCAGCTGAAGGCCACTGTGCCGCTGTATGTCTGCATGTATGGCTACGCCGGTGACGGCGAGGTGGTGGAGCCGACCAATTACGGCATCACCAACTACTCCAACGGCAAAATCCAGATCACCGATATTGATGTTTCCAACAACGGCTGGAGCATCGTGGACAAGCCGCAATCCGAACTGAAACGCGGTGAACTATCCATGAAGTTGGATGACACTCAGCTGGTTATGGGCCACAACACACCCCGCACTCCTTGGATCATTGATCCGGGCCGGGATGCCGACGGCAACGAATCCGGTACGGTACTGCCGCTTCCCCTGCTCTGTAACATGGCAGGCGGTAACGTAAATGACCGGCAGGAAGCGTTCCTTACCTGTGTAACCTACACCATTGCGGAATATGGCATTACTATCCCTGGCGAAACTGATGTTGAGATCGGGGATGTAATCGACGGTCAGCCCACCACTCCGGTCATCGGACAGAAGTAACCCACACCGCATTTTCATCGCCCCCTGATTTTCAGGGGGATTTTTTATTGTTCAGCCTTTTCGGCTGCATCACATTCGGTATGACGCACTTCGCGTTATATAAATAAATATTTCCAAACAAAGGAGCGAATCACAATGAACAAGAACACCAACACCTGGAAAAAAGCCCTGAGCGGTATCTGCGCCCTGACCATGGTCTTCGGCATCGCCGCCTCCCCGGCCTATGCCATGGAGGACATGACGGAGCCGAACATGAGCATCACCAATCATCCCAACAGCATGATCCCCACCAAACTGGTCACGCCGGTGGGCAACAAGGCTTTTTACAAAATTGACGGCGGCAAGGTAATCTACGCCGACCGGGATGACGGCACCGGCTGGCAGGCCGTTCCGAGCGCCTACATCAAAGGCAGCGAGTACAATGTGGGCAACGTGGACTACGGCGCTTACTTCGTGGGTGCAGATGAAGTGGTGTTCGTCCCCCTGAGTGAATGCCGCGCTGAGGATGACGGCACCTACACCTATCACCACGGCACCAAAGATGGCGCTACCGTATCGGAAGATGTGGACACCGCCACCAATGCCGATCCCAGCATGGGCACCAATTTCTATGTGAACATCGAGAACGGTCTCGACCCCGACGGCAGCACCAGCGAGGAAGTAGTTTCCGGCAAAACCGACGATGGCCGTGTGGAATACGAAGTGACCATCGCCACCAAGGCAACCTATCAGCTGAAAGCAACTGTCCCCATGTATGTCTGCATGTACGGCTACCGGGGCACCGGCAACATCATTGCTCCCGACTCTGATGCCTATCAGTTGAAAAATTACTCCACCAGCAATTCCGATGCCAGCGCCACCATCGTGGACATCACCAAAGTAACCCATTACGCGAAAATTTACGACGAGAACCACAGCGATGATACCCTGTTCTCCATCAGCTACGACAGCCGGGAAAAGAAGTACACCTACTGGTACTCCAACCCCGCTTTCATGTCGGACGGCAAAACCCCCAATCCCGACTGGCAGGAGCCGGAAAACTATCTGGTACTTACTGGCAAAAACATCAATGCCAGCGGTCAGTGCTATGTGATTTTCATTGATGGCAAGTGGGACTTCAAGGTTGCCGGTGTTCTGGAGGGTGATGCGCTGAAGGAAACCGTAACCGCGATTGATCCCAACCATCCCCTGAGCAGTGATCTGGTGTATGGCGAATGGAACTTCGGTACTGAGTTTGTTGTGGGCGCTTCTCAGGAAGGCGGCAAGGACACCGGTCTGGCCCTGAAGGTCAGCGAACTTCAGGCTGAGCCTGCAACCTGGCGTTTGGTTGATACCAGCACCAAAGCTGCCGATATGAAGCGTGGCGAATTGGCCATGAGCCTGGCTCCCGACACCGCTATCTCCAACGCATCTGCCATTGATCTGTCCACCGCCAGTGCCCCCATCGACATCACTGAACGCGGCTGGTTCCTGGCTGCTCCTCAGCTGGGCGAAGATGGCACTGTAAGTGATGAGGAAGCAGCCACTCTGGGCGTTACCGCGAAAGCTCAGATGGCAGGCGGCAATGTCAACGATTCCGGCTGCACCAGCGTGGTCAAAGTGACCTACACCATGACCCCCGCTTTTGGTATCGATGATGGCGAAAGCAACACCGTTGTGGGCGATGGTGTAACCAGCAACCGCTAAGATCTGATGACTCTTCCGGCAGAAATCTGTCGGAAGAGTTCTTTTTTGTGTGAGGTATGTATGAAAAACACTGAAACGCGCGCCAAAGCATCCAACAAACGCATTCTGGTGCTTCTGCCCCTGATGATTGTGCTGCTGCTTGGCTGTATTGTCTGGATCAAAATGAACCCTCAGATTTTTCATTCTGATGTGCGGCAGCTGGAAAATCAGATTAAAGCAGAATTGGGGCAGTTGGAGGACAAAAGCAATGATGAGATCCAAGCTGCACTCAACGAGGTCGTCACAGAAGGCAGTCTGAGCATTTCCATTAACGCAAATCCAGTATTCCCCACTGGCGATTCGAACGGCAGCCTTAAGATCGAGAACGGGCCGCAGAACTTATACGCACAGCAGGTTATCATCACGCTGGATGACACCGGCGAGGAAATTTACGATTCCGGCTATATGCCAGTGAACAGCCACATTCAGCAAGACAAACTGGAGGTTGATCTTGCTCCGGGCGATTATGCAGCCACCGCTGTTTTTACCGCTTTTGATGTAGACTCTAACATCACGGTTGGACAGGCCGTAGCACAACTGAAAATTACTGTTTTAAATTAAGGAGGGATTTCGTTGAAGCTCAAAACTTATCTTGCCGGTCTGCTTGCAACGCTTGCAGCCTGCGCTTTATTCACGTTTCCGGTCTGGGCTGCGGAAGATCTCCCGGTGGAACAAGCCAGTGAAAGGGGCGCAACAATTTCCAGTGAAGTTGATATCGCTTCCAATCATTCTCCCAAAATGGGCACCCAATATTTCATGTACATTCCTCCTGATCCGGTATATGAAATGCCGAAGATGGGCGATGAGAGTATTGGACAGCGACAGTTGATTTTCATTGCATTGGGTACCGGATTCGGTTATCTGGGCGTTCACTTTTACGCTCAAAAGCGACACCATGAATAGAGCATTATTTTTGATTCGAATCATCCTGATGTGCTGCTGCCTTTGTGCCAGCATCCTGATTTGTTCAAACTCCTATCGCACTTGGAAAACAGTAAATACCGCCAACACTTTAGTTTCCATTTATGAGAGTAACGCCGATTCTGAATTCTGGGACTGGTCCCATGGTCTGCTCGACCTAAACCCGGACTATGTCGGCTGGCTTACAATTCCGGGCACAACGGTGGACGGGCCAGTAGTTCAGGGCGACGATAATACAGAATATCTTCGCACGGATTTCTTTGGCGAACCGGCCAGTTCCGGAACGCTCTTTATCGACGAAAATGCGGATATGAACACAAGTGGAAACTTTATTGTTTACGGTCATCTGATGCGTGACGGTACAATGTTCGCCGATCTGGCCCAGTACAAAAGCAAGGAGCTTTTTGAAACGAATTCTTTGGTGCGCTGGGAAACACGCACAGGCATTCGCTATTACAAATTGTTTACAGGTCTGATTGTTTCCGGAAGCGACTCTCCAATTCGTGCATGGCTCAATAAGCAGACACCCGAACAGGAAAAGGAGATGCTGGACACAATTGCTCATTCTGCATATTTCTATCAGGAAGATCTGCTGCGCAGTGGTCCTTATCTGTTTCTCATTACCTGTGATTATCAAAAAGAAAACGGGCGTCTGGTTCTTGTGGCCAGCGCTCTGTAAGGGAGTGTTTTCTATTGGATTGTTAGACTTGCTGGCTTCTCTTCAGGGAGTCTTTATTTCCGATCTCTCACTTCGTTCAGAATGCCGCTGGCAGGCATTATGTGATCTTGCACAACTGCTAAAGCAACCGGAACATTCATTGTATTCCCTGGAGGAATGGAGCGAAAGCATTTCCTACCTGATACACAAAAATATCCAGTTCCCCAGCTATGCGGACCTGGAGAAAACTTTACAACTTTTTCTATAACAATAAACTTGGGGGTTCGTAATGGAACCCCCATTTTTTCGAGGTAAACCATGCAACAAAACACGAAATCTTCCCCTCGCGTCTGGCTTTATGCACGGCTTCCCGGCGATGAACTCGGCACACTGAATCAGCTGAATTTTCTGCGCCTGCGCGCTAACCTTCAAAACTGCACTATCGTTGGTACGAGCATTGATACCCATCGAGGCTGGCTGCATCGTTCCGGCTACCGTGAAATGATGCGCCATGTAAAAAGCGGAGATGTGGATCAGGTTCACATTTGCCGGTTGGGCACGATCAGCCATTCCTCTTCTTTCCTGTATCGTTTTTTCAGATCGCTCTCTCTGCATCATGTAATCGCCTGTGCTGCTGAAGTCAGTTTGGCTTCCTGTGTCGGGTACTACCGGTTCGCACACAGGGCAGAGCAATACGCTCTCCGAAACGGGCTTTCCCTTCCCTGGTAGCCTTCTCTTCTCACGGCCAGCCCCTTCAATTCAGCTGCCTTTTCCCGCCCGGCCGCGTACCGCGCTGGGCGGGGCGCATTGTGCTGCGCACAATGCGAGCAAGCACGACAATATGCCGTCATTGGGCATATTATCACTTGTTAGGGGTGTCCCCTAAAACCCCGTAGCGTCCTTCTTCTATAACAATATTTTTATTATTTGGGAGGATGTTTCCTTGAAACGTTTGAAAAAAATAACTGTTCGCTTATCCGAATCTGAATATATTCACCTGAAGGAACAATCTTCTATAACCGGTTTAAAAATGGAGCCATTTATCCGGAATCTTATTGCCGGATGTAATCTTAAACCCAGACCACCTGATAGCTACAAGGATCTGGTACGGGAACTATCCGCTATCGGAAATAACATCAACCAAATCACTCGTCTGGCCAACAGCGCAGGAAGCCCCTCCACTGCTCAAGCAAAACAACTTTCCTGTTTAATGCGTGAAGTTTGGACCAAAATACAGGAGTATGCTTGAAGTACTTTCGCATTGAATAAAGTCCTGGTGTATGATTTTAAAGAACAATTGTTTATTATATTCACAACAATGAAATATGTTATAGTTGTTCTTTTTATAAAGCTGTGATATTCTTTTAGTAATTATAAAGAAAGCTGGTGATTATATATGTCGACCTCTGAAACTGAAAAGAAGCGGACTCGCCGTTCACCTGAAGAGCGTGCTGCGGATTTCGATGCTAAAATCGAAGCCGTAAATCACACGATTGCCGATCTTGAAGCAAAGAAACAAGCTGCCGTATCCAGCTACGATGAAAAAATTGCTGCTGCGCGAAAACGCATGAAAGTATTGGAAGAAAAGAAGGCAGCGATCTTTGCCCCCAAGCCTAAACGGAAAGTCAGGAAAACAAAAAGGCAGAAGATTCAGGATATTCTGAAACAGGCACAAAAAGCAGGTATGAATCCACAGGAAATCGCCGAGTGCCTGGGCATTGATTTTGAAGACTAATATTCCTTGCCGCTGTACCTTTGGTACGGCGGTTTTTATTTTAAAATGGCTTATACAAAAATCATACCAGTGCGCAGCGATCTAAACCGCTGCCTGTCCTATACCTCCAATCCAGAAAAAACCGAAGTCATCCAAATCAAAGATCTTGAACGCCTTTTGAGCTACACCCGAAACAATGAAAAAACCGAATATCAATTGTATGTGGCCGGATTCAACTGTGATCCGGCCACTGCTTTTTCTTCCATGCAAGCCACCAAGCGCCGATGGAAGAAACCTGAAAACAGTGGTGTGCTCGGCTATCACATTATCCAGAGTTTCACCCCCAAAGAGGTGACGCCAGAACAATGCTTTGAGATCGGCTGTGAATTTGCCCGCCGTTTTCTTGCAGAGCGATTCGAATGCACCGTCAGCACTCATCTGGATCAGAAGCATCTTCATTGCCATATTGTATTCAATTCCGTCAGCTTTGCGGATGGCCGTATGTTCCGAAATGATTTCAAAAGTTACTATCAGGGAATCCGCAAGATTTCCGATGAACTGTGCCGTGAATACAAACTCTCTGTCATTGAAACCGATGGGCATGGGCTTTCTTATGGGGATTGGAAACGGACAAAGCAGGGGCAACCCACCGTCCGTTCTCTGGTAAAGGCAGATGCTGACCGGGCACTCCTTATTGCGACGAGTTACGAAGGATTTCTCCGTGAACTGGAGAATATGGGCTATCAGGTCAATGCTTCTCCAAATCACAAATACACTTCCGTTATTCCACCGGGCCGCACCAAAAGCATCCGCCTGGAAAAGCTGAGTCCTCAATATGAAGAAACTGCTGTCCGCGAGTATTATCGGCAGCTTCAGCAGATGCCCCGTCAGGAGCGCCAGCAGTATCAGGAACAGCTTGACCAGCAGACCCAGCGATGGATGCCCCCGGAGCTTCTGGTCCGCCGCCGCTACCGGTCTTTCCGCGCGCCATTTCACCCGCTTCACCACAAGCGTGTGCGCGGCTTTATGGCCCTTTATTACCATTACTGTGCCCTGCTGCGAAAAACCTATCGGAGAAAAAGCTCTCGCCGCTGCTACTACTTGCTTCGACAGGAGTTCCTCAAATTTGACCGCTATTTGCAGCAGTGTGATTTTTTGTGGCAGAACCACATTGAAACCAGCGAGGATCTGGCTTCGTTCAAAGCCCGCACCGCATCCGAAATGGACCAGCTTATCCTCGTGCGCAGCAAACTTTACCGACAGAAAGGGGGTGTTGACAATGTAGAACGCACTACCAACATCAGGAGCCTGACAGCTCAGATTCGACAGATGCGCCGAGATCTTTCCCTGTGTTCTCAGATTGAATCGGATGCAGACAAGCTGCGCCAACAGCTCGTACAGGCTCGCACACCGGAACAAGAAAACCAACGGAATAGCGAGGTGATTTACCATGAACAACGGCGGAGAGGCTGCTGACCAGATGGTTCGCCAGTCCCTGCAATTTGCTGAGGTTGCCATCAAACTAACCGCCCTCGGCTTCAAAAATGCTCTCTCCATGGCACTTGCTTACGCCAAAGAGCGTCCCAAGGTTCGGGGCCGAACCCGACTTGATCGTCTTCTTCGGGAAGGGAGAGAACTCCGGATCATCCCCATACAGACAAAAGATCTGAAGGAATTTACCCAGCAGGCTAAACACTATGGGGTGTTGTTTGCTCCCATCCGGGACAAACAGGGTCAGGGTGAAAAGCTGGACATCATGTTTAGAGCGGAAGATGTATCCAAACTGAACCGCATCTATGAACGGATGGGCTATGCCATTCCCCAGCAGACGAGGCAAGGACGAAAAAAAGCATTAACCCGCCATCCGCAAGACAGCAACTTGCGAATGCGCGGGGATCTTGAAGCAAAACTGGACTCCCGGCCTTCAGTGCGCACAGCAATCATCGAACTGAAACAAGCTGCGCTTGCAGCTCAAAAAGCACGAGAACAAGCCCGGGATGCCATTACACCAGATAGAGGGGAGAGATAGCCTATGAATGGAGCGCGCCTTAATATTGAAGATTGGAAGCAGAAAAAAGAACTGGAGCGTGGGGCCATTGTTGCTGCACAGCAAAACGCCCTACGCGCGGTAACTCAAAACGGAGAAACGCTTGGGCGTTATCTACTGGGACGAGGCCGACTTGCTTCCAAATTAACTTCCGGCAACACCGCTCTTGTGCTGCAGGAATTTCCGGACTCTCAGGCTGCACTGACTTTTCAGGAATGGCAGGCTTTTGGCCGCAACATCAGCAAAAGTGCCAAAGGTGTCTCGATCCTCGCCTATCAGAACGATTGCCTGACGGTGGAAAAGCTATTTGACCTTTCTCAGACCTACGGCAACAAACCTTACCCCATCGTTCTGCTGACTACCGGAGAAAATTACGCACCAAAAGCCTTGACGGCCCTGGCTCCTTTCTGCCCGGTCCCCATTCGCAAATCCAAGGAAATAACAGAATCCGTCCTTTTTTCCTCGGAACGTCAGGCGATCCTCTACCGTCCCGACGCGACGGAACAACAGCGATTTCGCTATCTACCCGGTGCAATTCTTCAAGCTTATGCCGAGTACTACGAACCCGGTGTCTCTCAGGCCGACCAGGTACAGTTTTATTCCCTTGCAATCTGCATTGAACTTTGCGGCCGATTCGGCATCGCACCTCCGGAAGGATATATCGTCAAGTTGGAGAAGTATATTCCTTTGTTCAAGAGTGAGGATGTCCGCAAGGTTTTGGAAGACATCCGGGAACTCTCCCGTACCATGGGGGACTGTGTGCAGAAAGCGTTACCGGAAAAGGAGTCCTCACAATTTCCTATGCCGGAAACTATCCTATGAGGTTCCCCTATGCGGTCAAAACGTAACGATGAATGGATTTTCTGGGGAATTCTTCTGATTCCTTTGCTCTGGGCTGCCGCCGCATTGGCGCAGGCCATTGAACAGGGCGACGGTCTTAGCGGTATTGTTTCTGTCTTCTCCACCCTGCTGAACGACCCTTTTTCTGTTCGTTGGTGTTCCCACACTGCCGGGTGTCTTCTGGCAGTTCTGGTGCTTTATCCCATGGCAGTATACTGCCATATGCTGGACATGGCTGACCGGCACCCCGGCGCAGAACATGGCACAGCCAAATGGGGCAGCGCAGCTCATCTGAACCGGAAATATCGTAATCGAAAAAAGCCAGACCAAAACTATTTGCTGTCTGCTCATGTGCAGTTCAGCATGAACAGCCATGCGCACCGGCACAATCTGAATGTGGTTGTGATCGGCGGCTCCGGCGCTGGTAAAACACGCTTTTATGTGAAGCCGAATGCCATGCAATGTGCCTGCTCGTATCTGTTTTTGGACCCCAAGGGCGAACTGCTTCGTTCTCTGGGTGGGCTTTATGAGGAAATGGGTATCCCCGTCACCGTCATTGATCTGGTGCATTTTCAGGGGCACTACAACCCCATGGCTTATCTGGAAACCGACGAGGATGCCATCAAGCTGGCTTTTGCCATCGTCAACAACACAAAACCCAAGGATGCGCCTGCAAGCGGCGACAAGTTTTGGGATGATTCCAGTGTGATGCTCATTTCCGCCATTATCCTGTACCTGTTGTATGAAGCGCCGGTCTATGAACACAACTTCAGCACCCTGATGTTCATGATCGCCAACTGCCAGCTCAGCGAAAATGACATGGAAGAAAATCCACTGGAAACACTGTTTTCTCGGCTAGAAGAACGTGATTCAGACCATCCGGCAGTTCTGCAATTCAAGTCCTTCAAACTGGGTTCCACCAAGACGTTACAATCTGTCCTGATTTCCGCAGCCGCGAACCTGTATATGTTCAACAGCCGTCAGTTTGCGGAAATGACCAGCCGGGACGAATCTTTTCTACCCCAGCTTGGTCTGGAAAAACGTGCGATTTTCTGTGTTATCCCGGACAATGACACCACCTTCAATTTTCTGGTCACCATTCTTTATACTCAGCTGTTTGACCAGCTGTTCCGCCTGGCTGACTCGAACCCCAAATATAACGGTGCGCTTCCTGTTCACGTCCGTCTTATGATGGACGAGTTTGCGAATGTTGCCTTGCCAAAAAATTTCAAAAATATCCTTGCTGTATGTCGCAGCCGAAACATCAGCTGCGACATTATCCTGCAAAACATCGCCCAGCTGAAAAGCCTATTCAAAGATGACTGGGAAGGAATCATCGGCAACTGCGATTCGATGGTCTATCTGGGTGGCAATGAATATAGCACCTTCGAGTATCTCTCCAAAATCCTGGGCAAACAGACGGAACGCACCAAAAGCCAAAGCATCAGCCGCGGCTCTCACGGTTCTTCCAGCGAAAGCGTCCAAACTGCCGGGCGGGAACTCTCCATGCCGGATGAGATCCGCCGCTTGAATGACAATGATTGCCTGCTTTTGCTGCGCAGTGAAGACCCGGTCATCGACCAGAAATATGATATTCTGAAGCATCCTAATGTAAGGTTCACACCCGATGGCGGGGGTGAGCCTTTTGTTATGCCTGGCGACCATATGGCGCAGGCCACCACCATCACCATGGATATGGTAGATCAACTGACACAGCGGGAAATCAGTCCCGAAATGTATCAGGAACTTCATCAATTACAAAAAACCTATTATCGAAAGGAATCCGGACATGAACATCATCAAAAACCATACCGAAAAAAGCTCTGATCTGAAGCTGAATCAGCAGGAGCGCACCATCAAACGTCTGTATCAGATTTGCGCTCTGACCCTGGCAACCGGCTGCCTGATGGCATTCCCTGTTTTTGCTGCCGGTGATCCCTTGACCAGCATCAACAATCTTTCCGACTTCGTTTTCAGTGCCATCAAGGCCATCGGCGCGATTCTGCTGGGCTTCGGCATCGTCCAGATTGGCCTTGCCCTGAAAAGTCATGATGCAGGCCAGCGAGCGCAGGGTTTCATGACCTTTTTCGGTGGTGTTGTCATCTATTTCGCCAAAGACATCCTCGACATGATCCTGTGATTGATCGCCGGGCCGACCGCTTTTCCTCCGGTCGGCCCGGTATTTTTCTGGAGGTGGTCTTACTTTGAATCAAAACTGGATCGTGGAAAATCTGAACAGTGCCTTTTCCACCTGGAACAACCGACTGACGGAACTCTGGTCACTGGCTACCACCAGCCCGGAAACCTTCAAGGGTGGTGCTGTATGGTCTGTCATGCAGGGCATCCACAGCACACTTCTCGGCGTGGGCTACGGCCTGCTGATCTTGTTCTTTGCCATCGCACTGTTCAAAAACACTGCAAATTTCCATGAGCTGAAGCGACCCGAAGCAGCCATTCATTATCTGATCCGCTTTGTCGCCGCAAAAGCTCTGGTGGGCTATGGCATGGAAATCATGCTGAAAATCTTCTCTATCTGCAATGGCGTTGTCCTTCAGATTGCAGGCAGAATGAGCGGTATCTCTCAGGCCATGGTTCATCTTCCCGGAGAAATCCAGACTGCCATCGAAGAGGTCGGTTTTCTCGCCAGCATCCCGTTATGGCTGGTCACCATCCTGGGCAGTCTGTTTATTCTGGTGCTTTCCTTTATTATGATTCTGACGGTGTACGGACGCTTTTTTCGCCTTTATAGTGCGCCCGGAAGGGCTGCGGCGTAAGCCAAAGCAGCCCGCGGGCAATTTGGGATTCTGCCAGTGGCGCGGCAGTAGGAAAAGGTATTGCGAAAGGAGGTGGAAATCACCCTATCACCAGCCGATTTATCCGGAGGGGAAACCCAATGGGGAGTGTAGCATATCGGCAACGCCGTAAGTTGGGAAACTATCGAACCACTACTGAACGGCAAGGTGAAACGTTGTGAACGAGGAATAAAGCTGGATTGCTTGAAGGGCAGTCCAAGGCGGCATACTGGAGCCGGCGGCGCAGGATAGTTGTATTCGCCGCATACCGTGGCAATCGGTGACATGTATACACCGATTGCGGAATACCCACGACAGCCAACCGCAATAAGCGGATAACGGACGAAAACCCATTCCGACATCACAACTCGCTATCCCAAACTGCTTAACCGGGGATTGCCTAACCCGGAGTGCCAAAAAGGCTATGGCTTTCAGAGCCTGAAAATCCGGTATGGCAACGGAGCCGCCGTAGTAGTCCGAGCAAGGGAAAGCCTTGCACATGGCGAAGGGCGGCAGGATATCAACCAAACTATCAATGGAAGGGTGCGTGAGGCACTATGAGAAATCCAAAGAATGTTTTGGAAAGTCTAACATCAAAAGCAGCAAGCAAAGATTACCACTATCAAAGGCTCTATCGAAACTTGTACAATCCTGCATTTTTTCTGCTGGCGTATGAGCGTATCCAAGCAAAACCCGGCAACATGACAGCCGGAAGCGATGGGAAAACAATCGATGGCATGAGTATGAAGCGGATTGAAGCCCTCATTCAAAAACTGAAGGATTTCAGTTATCAGCCAAAACCTGCCAGAAGAACGTATATCCCAAAAGCAAACGGCAAAACACGTCCTCTTGGTATTCCATCCTTTGACGACAAGCTGGTGCAAGAGGTGGTGCGCATGATACTGGAAAGCATTTATGAACCCACCTTTCACGTTACTTCCCATGGATTCCGCCCAAAGCGGAGCTGTCATACGGCTCTGCAATATATCAAGCGGAACTACACGGGGGTCAAATGGTTTGTTGAGGGTGATATCAAAGGATGTTTTGACAACGTTGACCATCATGTGCTGGTACAGATACTGCGCAGGCGCATTGCGGATGAGCATTTCATCGGCCTGATCTGGAAATTCCTGAAAGCGGGATATATGGAAAATTGGGAGTATCACAACACCTATTCCGGCACCCCGCAAGGGTCACTGATTAGCCCAATTCTGGCGAATATCTACCTCAATGAACTGGATGTGTTCATGGCGGAGTATTCCAAATCCTTTAACTGCGGTACAAAACGGAAAATCAACCCGGCCTACAAAAAGCCGTTGGATGTCCGGCGCGGAAAACAGGAATGGCTGAAACGCAATGAAGCAAAAATCAGCGAGGAAAAACGCCGTGAGGTCATGGCGCAGATACAGGAACTTAATAGCCAACTGCGCTCTATCCCTTACAGCGACCCAATGGATACGGAATACAGACGGGTTGTTTATGTCCGCTACGCTGATGATTTCCTGATTGGTGTAATTGGGAGTAAAGAGGATGCGAGGCAGGTCAAATCCGATGTGGGAGCGTTCATCAAGGAATATCTTCACTTGGAGATGTCCCCGGAAAAAACGCTCATTACCCACGGAAGTGACTTTGCCCACTTCCTCGGATATCTGATTACAGTCAGCCGGGAACAAAACAGTACCCGGACAAAGACCGGTTTTACACGCCGAACCTATGTAGGAAAAGTCAAGCTGTATGTGCTCAAAGAGAAATGGCTGAACCGCCTTCTCTCCTATGGCGCGCTGAAAATCAGCTATGACAAAACCCATGGAAACAAAGAGGTATGGGAACCGGTACGGCGTCCGGGGTTGATACGTCTGGATGATATTGAGATTCTGAACCAGTACAATGCAGAAGTACGGGGTATGTACAACTACTATCGGCTGGCAAACAACGCCACTGTGCTGAACGCTTTTGTCTATGTGATGAAGTACAGCATGTATAAGACCTTTGCTGGGAAATATCGGACGAG
>NZ_CAXSWZ010000043.1:0-18467 GCF_964241245.1 Allofournierella massiliensis | reverse complement strand
TTCTTTACCAGCATTTTTATCCCCCCACACTATTATACCGCTTTCTTTTCCTCAATACGAGAAAAAGGCCACCTTTCAGTGACCTTTTTCGACAGGCTGAGCCCGCCTTTTTCCGAAAAAGGCGGGCTTTTTTGTGCGCTTTGGGGATTTGGCGGCACACCGGGAAAGAAGCGGACAATTCTGGTTGACAAACCCGGCGGCCGGGTGTATGGTTGAAAACGGCTGCCCGGCTGAACTTGCGGACTTTATTTATTGTATTACCGGGCAGCAAAAACAGAGGAAGGAAAAGAATCAAAATGAAAACCTATCTTGGGGATCTTCGGCGTGAATTCTCCGGCTACAACGGCGCGGCGTTCCTGGCCGACCTGATGGCCGGCCTGACCGTTGCGGCGGTGGCTTTGCCCCTGGCCCTTGCCTTCGGCGTAAGCAGCGGCGCGGACGCGGCCAGCGGCATGATCACCGCCATCGTGGCAGGCATTGTGATTGGCATTCTGGGCGGTGCGTCCTACCAGATCAGCGGCCCCACCGGCGCCATGGCAGCCATTCTCATCGGCATCTCGGCCAAATACGGGGTGCAGGGCGTGCTTACCGCCGGACTGCTCACTGGTGTGATCCTGCTTGTGGCCGCTGTGCTGCGGGTGGGCAAGCTGGTGTCCATCATTCCGGTGCCGGTCATCGCCGGCTTTACCTCCGGCATCGCCATCGTGATTGCACTGGGCCAGGTGGATAACTTCTTCGGCACCGTGAGCGAGGGCGAGAATGCCATCCAGAAGCTGCTCTCCTACGGGCGGCTGGGCTTTGCCCCCAATATGCAGGCGGTGATGTTTGCGGTGCTGGCCATGGCGGTAATGATCCTGTGGCCCAAAAAGCTCACCAAATACCTGCCCGGCTCTCTGGTGGCCATCATCGTGGCGGTGGTGCTGAACTTCGTGCTGAACCCTGTGGCCGAAAGCTCCGCCGTGGCTGAGGTGGGTGTGATTCCCCAGAAGCTCATGACGGCGGACAGCCTGCTGCTCAACGGCATTGATATTTCCACCCTGCCCAACCTGATTGCCCCGGCCATTTCCATTGCGGCGCTGGGCATGATCGAGAGCCTTTTGTGCGGCGCGGCTGCCGGCCGGATGAAGGGCGAGCCCCTGAACTCCACCCGTGAGCTGGTGGCACAGGGCATCGGCAACATCATCATTCCCATTCTGGGCGGCGTGCCCGCCACCGCGGCCATTGCCCGTACCTCCGTTGCCATCAAGAGCGGCGGCCGCACCCGTATGGTCAGCGTGATCCATTCCATCACCCTGATCCTGTCCATGTTCCTGCTGGGCGGCGTGATGGGCCGAATCCCGCTGGCCAGCCTGGCGGGCGTGCTCATGGTTACCGCCTGGCGCATGAACGACTGGCCGGCCATCCGGGAGCTGTTCCGCAAGCGCCTGAAATCCGCTTCCGCCCAGTTCCTGGTGACCATGGTGGCCACCGTTCTGTTCGATCTGGTCATCGCCATTCTGGTGGGCATCGTGGCGGCCATGCTGCTGTTCGTGCTGAAAAGCTGCGATCTGAAGATTGCCGTGAGCGATGTGAAGCGCAAAAACGCTGACGGCACCGATCAGATTCGCACCGACGTGAAGGTGGTCTATCTGACCGGGCCGCTCTTCTTCGGCACCCAGGATCAGCTGACTCAGGCCATGGTCCAGCTGGGCGAGGAGACACACGGCGTGATCTTCTCGGTGCGCGGCGTGCCCTACATCGACGAGAGCGCCATCAGCGAGCTGGAGACCCTGCTGGCGGATCTGCGCGGCCGGGGTATCCGGGTGATGTTCAGCGGCGTGCAGCCCAACGTGAAGCACGAGATGGAGCGCACTGGCTTCGCGGCGGCTCTGGGCGGGGAAAATTTCGCCTGGGATGCCATCGAGGCCATCGAGACCATGGAGCAGCTGCCGCTGGTGGATACCCCGGTGCAGCTCTGATCCAAACAGGCTTTTCATTTTTCATAGAGCAGAGCAGGCGGAGCCGATGGCTCCGCCTGCTTTTTTCTTGCGCCGCTTCGAAAAGAGCGAAAAATGGGCGTTTGTTTGTGAAAAATGGTCAGAATAATCCACTTTACCTTGGCTTTCATGGTTTAAAATGATAAAATTTTTCAAGACCTGAAACATACGCTTTTTGTCGGACAGCTGCCGTTCAGAGCAGCTGACAAAGCGGATGTTCAGGAAAAGATCCCGGCGGAATTTACCGGGTGCAGCTGTTCTGGCCGGAATGGAAATATGCGGCTTTGGCCGGAGGAAGAGCTGTGCACGGGGAAAAGAATCGCATGTGTATCAAAAGGAGGAAACAAAGCAAATGGAACTCATTAAACTGATCGGCGTCGTGATCGTGATCGCGGGCTTCGCGCTGAAGCTGGATTCGATCCTGATCATCTTCCTGGCAGCGGTATCCACCGCGCTGGTGAGCGGTCTGGGCGTGGGCGGCCTGCTGGAGCAGCTGGGCGTCAACTTCGTGGCCAACCGCTCCATGGCCATCTTCATCATGATTCTGCTCATCACCGGCGTGCTGGAACGCAACGGCCTGCGGGAAGCAGCGGCCGACCTGATGCGGAAGGTCAAGAGCGCCACCGCAGGCAAGCTGGTCTGCGCATACGGTGTGCTGCGCGGCTTCTTCGGTGCCTTCAACGTGGGCTTCGGCGGCGTTGCGGGCTTCGTTCGCCCGGTGCTGCTGCCCATGGCGGAGGGCGCCATCAAGAACCAGGGCCACGAACCCAAGGAAGAGCACATGGAGGATGTGAAGGGCATGGCTTCCGCCATGGAGAACATTGCCTGGTTCTTCTGCCAGGTGCTGTTTGTGGGCGGTTCCGGCGGTATCCTGGTGCAGACTACCCTGCAGTCTCTGGGCTATGAGGTCGAGCTGGTGGATCTGGCTGTGACCGAGCTGCCCGTTGCCATCATCGCCATTGTTCTTGCCAGCGTTCTGTTCATCATGAAGGACAAGAAACTGACCAGGAAGTATTATGGGGATCAGAGCACCAAGGCGAAGAAGTAAATGGGGAGGAACACTAGGATGATTGACATGAAATTTTTGCAGGTCCCGGCAATGTTCAACACCGTGATGCTGGACGTGGTCTGGATTATCGTTGGCCTGATCGCTTTTTACGCAGGTATCAAAAACCTGATGGACAAGGAAAACCCCTCCCGCATCGGCACCGCCATTTTCTGGTGCTCCTTCGGCGTGGTTACCGCTCTGGGCAGCTGGCTGCCCCCCAAGGTTTCCGGCGCGCTGGTCATTGTGATGTGCATGCTCGCCATCTTCAAGAAGGTGAAGGTGGGCCGCGTGAACGCCCCCACCAAGGAATATACCAAGGCCCAGTACAGCAAAATCGGCATGAAGATTTTTGTGCCCGCCCTGACCGTGGCGGTGATGTCGCTGTTCTTCGCACTGTTCTCCAACGTGAGCTCCATGGTGGGCATCACCATCGGTGTGGCCATCTCCATGGTGCTGCTGATGGTGTACTCCCGAGACAACAAGCCCAAGGTATTTCTGGATGATTCCGAGCGGTTCCTGTCTCTGATGGGCCCCCTGTGCATGCTGCCCCAGCTGCTGGGCTGCCTGGGCGGTGTGTTCACCGCCGCCGGCGTGGGCGACGTGGTGGCCGGTCTGGTAGGCAACGTGGTGCCCGAGGGCAATGTGAACCTGGGCATCGTGGTTTACGCCATCGGCATGATGCTGTTTACCATGATCATGGGCAACGCCTACGCAGCCATCACCGTGATGACCGTGGGCATCGGCGGCCCCTTCGTGCTGGCTTATGGCGCCAATCCGGTGGTCATCGGTATGCTGGCGCTGACCTGCGGCTTCTGCGGTACCCTGTGCACCCCCATGGCTGCAAACTTCAACATCGTTCCCGTGGCCATTCTGGATATGAAGGACCGCTGGGGCGTTATCAAGAATCAGGTGCTGGTGGCCATCATCATGATCACCATCCAGATCTGCTTCATGATCGCGTTCAAGTAATCCCAAAAGACCGAAAGCCTGGCGAGGAAAGCACAGCGTTTTCCCGCCGGGCTTTGCGGCGCTTTGTTGCAAAATTTCATTACAAAGGAATGTTCTCATCATGCGCAAAATGGAACGGGGCGAGTCCATCATTATCCATAAATGGGTTCGGCTCAAGCCCTGGGATCGGCTGCTGATTGTGACCAGCAAGGAGTATGAGCAGGAGGCCAAGGCACTGCGACGGCAGGCCAGCACCGTTACCCGGTCGGTATCGGTGCTGCTGGTGGAAAACAAGGGCATGCATGTGGGGATGTTTTTTGACGACAACGAGGAGATCTTTGACCCCTATACCACCATCATCGCCGCCACCGAGTATTCGCTGGTCACCACCAAGGCGGCCAAGCGGGCCATCCGCAGGCACAAGAAGTTTTTGTCGCTGCCGCTTTCCACCAACGACGGCCGCTCCATGCTGCGCTATGATTTTCTGATGATGGATACCAAAAAGAGCCGCATGCTCTCCAAGGTTATCATGAAATACCTGAAAAATTCCAACCGGATTCGTATTACCACCCCGGCGGGCACCGATCTCACGGTGGAAAAGCGGGGCAGAGAGCCGGGCTTTTTCAATGGCGTGTTAAAGGACAGCAAGGACTATTCCTCCGCCAGCATCGAGGTGTATGTACCCATTGAGGAAACCCGTACCAGCGGAGTGATGGTGGTGGATGGTTCGCTGGGTTACATCGGCCGGGCCCAGGACCCGGTGCGGGTACGCTTTGAGGCCGGGCGGATCGTGGAGATCGAGGACAACCCCACCGGCAACCGGCTGAAGGCATATATGGAGCAGTATCAGGATCCGCGCATCTTCATTGCCGGGGAGCTGGGCATCGGCCTGAATTCCCTTTCCAAATGCGAGGGAAACTGTTATATTGAAGATGAATCCGCCTATGGTACCTTTCACATCGGCCTGGGGCGGAACATCGCGCTGGGCGGTGTGCAGAACGCCAAGGGGCACTTTGATCTGGTGGCCCACAGCCCCAGCATCTACACCGATAACCGGCAGATCATGCAGGAAGGCAAGATCATCGTGCCGGAACCTGATTTTATCTATTGACACAAAGGAGTGCTGAACAAATGAAAGTACTGGTAACAGGTTTTGATCCCTTTGGCGGCGAGGCTGTAAACCCCGCGTTCGAGGCTGTGAAGCTGCTGCCCGATCAGATTGCGGGCGCTCAGATCATCAAGCTGGAAATTCCCACCGTGTTCACCCGCAGCGCCAGGGTGGTGGAGCAGGCAATGGAGGAGCATAAGCCGGACATCGTGATTGATGTGGGCCAGGCCGGCGGCCGATCCTGCATGACTGTGGAGAAGGTGGCCATCAACCTGGCGGAGGCCCGCATCCCGGATAACGACGGTGAACAGCCCTTCGACGAGCCCCTGCGCGCCGATGGCGAAACCGCTTACTTTGCCACCGTGCCGGTGAAGGCCATGGTGGAGAATATGCGCAAGCATGGCATACCCGCTCACATTTCCTATACCGCGGGCACCTATGTGTGCAACAGCATCATGTACAACGTGCTGTATCTGGCAGCAAAGAAGTTCCCCGGCGTGCGTGCAGGCTTCATCCATGTGCCCTACGAGAACGGGCAGGTGGTGAACAAGCCCAACGGCACCCCCTTCATGCCGCTGGATCTGATTGCCAAAGGGCTGGAATATGCCATCGAGGCGGCGGTGCAGAACACCGAGGACGCCAAGGTCACCATGGGGGAGACCCACTGATTCGATCAAACAAAAGAACCCCTGAAGCCATCGGCTTCAGGGGTTCTTTTTGGATTCAGGAGAAAAGAAGCATCAGCTTTCCTCCGGCAGGTCGGTTTCCAGCGCGTTGTTGGTGCGGCCAGGGAAGGGATAGGTGCGGGCCTCATTGGCCGACAGACTTTCCAGCCCATAATAGCGGGCCATGTCCGCGCAGACCCAGTCCTCCGGATCGGTGCGCAGATCCGGCAGGCCGTAGCCGGAGCACCAGCGGGTATAGCATTCGATGGAATAGCTGACCACCTGCGTCTGGCCCTGCTGCTTCAGGCTCAGCAGCTCCGCTTCCCGGGTGCGGTGCATCATCCAGAAGCTGGCGATGTCATAACTCGCCCACAAAAGCTGGAAGCAGGCTACCAGCGCAAGCCCGGCGGCAGCACCGCCCAGCACGCCGCGCAGCAGGCTGCGGTCCAGCCCGGCCAGCGCAGCCGCACAGGCCGCGGTGAGAAATACAAACACGCCGTGGGTGGAGCGCTCGTAATACACCGGCGAAAGAATCATGGCAAAATTGGCGCCAAGCCCTGCCGCCAGCAGCGCCAGCGGAAGGAACAGTGCCTGCGGGGCGGGCTTTTGCAGCCACAGCAGCCAGAACAGTACCGCGAAGATCACAAGAAGGGGCAGGCCGTGGTCCCACAGCATGTTCAGTGCGGTGAGAAAACGGGTGGCCAGAATGGTCACCGGGCCGCGGGGGTCCGGTGCGGCGTCCTGCCGCTGGTAATTGCCCGGCGCCAGAATCAGGAGCGCAAAGCCCAACAGTCCGCCTGCAAGGCCGGTGAACATCCACAGCGGAGCTTTCCGCTCCCGGAACAGCTGCCAGAAGAGCGCCAGCACCATCAGCACCAGCAGACCGGCGCTGGTGTTCTCGCTGCTCCAGCCGCCCACCAGCCCCGCCACAAAGCAGGCGGGAGCCAGCCAGGGCCGACGGCGCAGCGGGCTGTGCAGCTGCAGCACAAAGGGCAGCCCGGCAGCCAGACAGAAAAAGCTGGCCCACAGGTAGTTGAAGGAGCCGCACATCCACAGATTGGTCTGGCCGAATACCGGCGAGACCATCCAGAAGCTCAGGAAAATGAACAGCAGCAGCTGGGGATCGGCGGGGGCTCGGCGCCCCTTTGCCGCCAGATAGACCATAAGCGCCAGCCCTACATAAACCAGTGTATTGCACACATTGAACAGCAGCTTTGGCTGGATGGTGAACCACTGATCCAGACTCTTGATGAGGAACCGTCCGCTCCAGGTCATGTAGTGCCAGGTCTGGCTTTGCAGAACGTCCCACAGGCCGGTGAGCCGTTCGCCGGTGCGGTAACTGAAGGCGAAGGTGAAGTCATCGGCCACAAAGGGGGTCAGACAGTTGAAGAGCAGCATCACCGCCGCAGCCGCGGCCACCAGCAGCCAGAAGAGGGTTCGGCTGGCGGGCGGAAAGGAAAAACGGGATCGACGCAAAAAAGCCCTCCTTTTCGATTCGCAAAAACAACGGAACAAACGCACCGATCAGCCCACGCTGATCTTGCCTTCGGGCAGAATATCGAACTTGCCCTGCTCCCGGCGCTGGCTGGCAAGACTGATGGCCAGAGAGACCGGGCCCACACGGCCGATGAACATGGTGATCATAGTGATGATCAGCGCAAGGGGATGCATCTGACCGGTCACGCCCACCGAGCAGCCCACCGTGCCGAAGGCGCTGACCACCTCATACAGGCAGTCCAGCGGGCTGATGACCTCGCCGCAGTTGAAAAAGACCACCAGAGTGACAAAGATTACCACACCCAGGCTCAGCATGGCGATGCTCAACGCCTGGTAAACAGTTTTCTTGTCAATGCGGCGGCGGAAGATCTGGGCGTCCTCCCGGCCGGTGACCACGCTGGCCACCGTGACCAGAATTACGCTGAAGGTGGTCACCTTGATACCGCCGCCGGTGCCGCCGGGGGCCGCACCGATGAACATGAGCACGCAGAGCATGCACTTGGTGATGGAACTCATGGAGGCCAGATCAATCGTGTTAAAGCCCGCGGTTCGGGCGCTGATGGACTGGAACATGCTGTTCACGATCTTGTCGCCTGCAGTCATGCCGCCCAGGGTGGCCGGGTTGTTCCATTCCAGGAAGGCGAAGCCCACGGTGCCGCCCACGATCAGCAGGATGGTGCAGAACAGAACCACCTTGGTGTGGATGGACAGATGGTGGGTTTTGCGCCACTGGCCCAGGTCGTGCCAGACCAGAAAGCCCAGGCCGCCGGCAACGATCAGGAACATGATAATGCCCTGTACATACCAGTCGGAGGCGTAGCCCATCAGGCTCACGTAGCTCTGGGTGCGGCCCAGAATGTCGAAACCGGCGTTGCAGAAGGCGGAGATGGACAGAAAGATTGAGATAAAGATGCCTTCGGCGCCGTACTCCGGAACAAAGACGGGCAGCAGCAGCAAAAAGCCAAGACCTTCAAAGAAGGCGGCCAGTTTCATGACCACCAGCAAAAGACCCCGGGCCTCGGCCACGTTGGAGGTGCCGATGGATTCGCTGGCGAGCTTCATGGAGCGGAAGCCCACCCGCCGGCGCAAAGCCAGCGTGAAGAAGCTGGCCAGCGTAACAAGGCTCAGACCGCCGATCTGGATCAGACAGATTACCACGGTCTGGCCGAACAGAGTGAAGCCCTGGTAGGTGTCCAGCACCACAAGGCCGGTCACACAGGTGGCACTGGTGGCGGTGAAGAAGGCCTGCACCGGCGTAATGCCGTTACGGGTGGCGAAGGGCAGCATGAGCAGCAGCGCACCGGTCACAATCACCACCAGAAAGCTGGAAACGATCAGCCGGGTGGGGGAAAGACTTTCCAGCCGGCGGCGTTTTTTGGGGGGCGGAGCGGTCCGGCTGATCAACCGGCCCAGCTGCGATGTTTGAAAGGAACTGGAATCCTGTTCCACGTTGGTTTTCCTCCTCACAAGCAAACGGCGCCGCTGTCAGGGCGCACGAACGCAATTCTACTTTGTTCTTATAATATACACGTTTGCAGACGGTATTTCAACTTGATTTTGCCCATCCGGCCTGATATAATAACAAAGTATGCACAGCCTTGATGAAAGGTCTGGTTCCAAGCCCGTTCCGGCTGCCTGACAGGAGCTTGAACAGGGCAAGCGGCTGTCACCAACCGGGCCCCAATGAAAAGAATGGTGGACTCGCGGTTCCCATGGGGATAACGCTCCTCCTAAGCGGCAGTTCGTTCGAATCCTGTGGAGCCTGAAAATTGAATATTTGTTGTATAAGCCCCCGTACCTCACCGGGATAGAGGGTCCGCCTCCTAAGGTTGTGCTCAACCAATCAACTCCGCGCCAAAAGTGATTGTTCCAAGTTCAATTTCATATAAGTCTTTGTAGCTCAGCAGGATAGAGCATTCGCCTCCTAAGCGAAAGGCCGTGGGTTCGAATCCCGCCAAGGACACCAGGTTCAATGCCGAAAACCCCTGATAAATCAAGGGTTTTCGGCATTTTCCTTTTTTCGCTATTTTGAAAAAATGGAAGAAAAATCCAGCTTGCTAACGGCGTGAAGGTGGCTTGCTAACGGAATTTTTGAATTTGCAAAGAAAGTTGACCGTTCCTTGTTTGAATTTTCTTCAGACGGGTCTGCTAACACAATTAGCAGGAAAGAGCAAAATTTGCTAACGAAATCAGGTATCTTGCTAACACGGCCTAAAACCCTTGCAAAAAGTCTGCTAACAGAAAAGGTGATTGGTCAATGTATCATGTGGTGAAAAATAAGAAAACCCCTCATAAATATGAGAGGTTTTCGCAGCTCATAATGCGCTGACCAGTTGCTTTAAGAGTGCGGCGGTTTCTGGGTTTTTCAGCAGTTCTAGAATTTTGGCTGTGTCGCTCATGGAATCTTCCTCTTTTTGTTTGATGGCTGGTTGCTCCGGCGTAACGGAAGCAGCAGCGGGAGAAGATTGCTTAGGAGCATAAAAGGCAGCTTCGAATCGTTGGGCGTTCAGGCAGCGATCTTCGTCAATAATGTGGGAATACACATCCGCGACCATCTTCATTTGTGCGTGGCCTGAGTCACCCTGTACAGACTTCATATCACCGCCGTTCAATTTCAGTTTGTAGGTGATACTGGAATGACGAAGGGAATGAAAGACTACATGAGGAAGACCATGATCTTCAATCAACTTACTGAATGCCCGGTTGATGATCTGACTTTCCATGGGGCGTCCGTTGCTGGAGCAAAAGACTAAATCATTATCGATGTACTCGTCGCCGAACAGATCCATCAGTTCGGCGATTTCTTCTTTACGCTTCACAAGCATCTGGGCAACTGTCTGGGGAAGATAGACGCGCCGGATACTTGTTTTGGTTTTCGGCTCTTTCAGAACCAGAGCGGTATGGGTACTGGCAATACAGGGAGGAAACTTTCGTACTACGCCTTTGTCACTTAAATCGTCCAGAGCGCCACGGGTGACACGCTGAAGTTCTTTATTAATGAAGATACTGGCGTTTCCAGCCTCAATGCTTTGCGGAGAGATGTCCACACAGTCCCAAGTCAGCCCAAGCAATTCGCCCATCCGCAGAGAACAGGAGAACGCCAGATTGATGGCCAATGAAAGAATGGGGTCATCACATACCTCGAGAGCTTTTGCAAGCATATCCGGACTCCAAATCTCTCGTTTTTTATACTCTGCTTTTGGAAGAGTTGCATTCAGAACCGGATTGCGTGGGATCATTTCCCAACGCACCGCCTGATTGAATGCGTTACGCAGCAGCTTGTGAATCTCACGAACAGTGTGTGCAGAAAGATATTCACTTGTGGGCTTTCTGTTGTTGATAGAAACGGATTTCACATTCAGCAGGTCACGGTAGTATTTGTCCATCATTCGTGGGGTGATGTCTGCCAAACAAAGATCACCGATGATTGGAATGATGTAATTTCGCATCAGACCTTTCCGGCTTTCGTATGTAGACATAGCCCAGGTGTTTACTCCATAAATGGACATATACTCGTTGAGAAGATCTGCCAGAGTTTTTGCGGTGGGAACGATAAAGTTTCCGGTTTCCTGCTCATATTCGATTTGAGTTTTCCTCTTTTTAGCCTCTGCGCTGGTGTCAAAGGTTTCCCAGCGCTGCCGTCGCTTGCCATGTTCGTCAATGTAGGCGTACACCACTGAATACTTGCTTTTACGTTTTACAATGGATGCCATGATTACTCTCTCCGTTCAGAACATTTCTTATAGCGGTCCTGACTGTCGTACCAGCATTCAAAACTGTCTCGCATTACCCGGATACGACGATCAATAATCGTGGTTTCCAGATGTACCCGTTTGACCAGTTCGTAAGCCGTTGCAGAATGAATACCTAGCATCTCAGCAAGCTCCGGGACAGAAAGGGTGGTGTCTCTCCATTTGGTACCAGGTGGAGTTCCGTCTACCTTTTTATAATGGAACTGTCCAGAGTACCAATCTTCGAAACTGTCCAGCATGACACGCATTCGACCGGCAACCTGTATGGTAGTGAAATAGTTTTTCTTGACCAGCCAGTAGGATTCTACCTTTTTCAGGCCAAGCATTTTGCCCATTTCACGAACCGAAACACTTTTCTTTGTTTTAGTGGTTTCCATTTTGCTCCTCCTCTTACGGTTGATGGGTGTTTTGCGTGATCCAATTGTAAGAGAAGTGCGGAGAAAAAGTAAGGATGCCGATAACCGAATCGACACCCTTGACATCATACGGCATTTTGATCCAGCCATTCATCAAAGCTCTTTTTGGAAATACGGATGTGACCGCCGACTCGCACACTGCGGAAAAGCTCCTGCTTTACCAAATTGTATGCAGTGGGGCGACTCACACCCAGAATATCCTGAATTTCATCAACGGTGTAGGTTCGCTTTTCAAAGCAGACGGGATTTTGCTCGTTGATACGGTTCAATTCCGCAATTCGTTCTTGAAACATGAAACAGACTCCTTGTTAGTTTATGGGGCTGATAATGAAGGTAATAGATCAGCTCAAACAGGGAAATCGTGCGATATGATTTGCAGATAATAATGTTATTGGTAGTTCGAATGCAACTATCAATGCGCTTGATTCCACATAGGCGGCGACCACCGCAAACTGGTGATCGCCTGATATCTGGAATCAAGAGTCCAGATAAATGTTCATTGAAAAATGAACTCATTGACCGGGCCGTTGGCTGACCCCTCTTCCTGCCCAGCCGGAGGCAGTCCCGCCACATTCTTGCGATAGTGCTGCGGGGAGTATCATAATACGCTGCCCTTTCTTTGCATCAGGTGGGGTGCCATGCCACCCTGACAGCCACTGGGAATCGCTCACCAAAAAAGGGTTATGGCGTCAGTGCTGTCCGTGCTTGCCGTCGCTCCGTGGGTTGCGGCAAGGCAGGTTCTATGTCAGTCAATGAAGAAAAATATTCAGTTTTCAAGGTTCCCGGAGAGGGGGGGTAAAAAAGTCCTCTCATAATATAAGGACATTTTTTGGCCATTCGTAGGGTAGGAAAAGTAAAAAAATAGAAAATATTTGAAATTTGACGCAAAACAGTATCAGATATACGAGTTGGCCACAAGAATTTTAGAGATTGTTCTTAAAGCCTGTTCGATGCTGTCTTGTATAGATGCTTTTGAAATACCCTCCGCATGGGCGATTTCAGAAATACTCATACGCTGGAATAGGTGTGCGGATAGCCTTCGATATTGCTTTTCAGACAAGTGTTCCATTGCCTGATAAAGTGCCATTCGAAGGTGCTTTTGTTCGTAAAGCACCATAGGAGAGGGCTCCGATCCAAGAATGTGGGACTCCAAACTGGGATCTGCATCCAACGAATAATATGCTTTGTTTCGCTTTTTCTTTTTATAATATGCTTTTTCTGTGTTTTCTGATTTGCGAAAGACCTCTGCAATATCATCAGAAACAGTGATGTAGAAATCATTGGGATAGATAGAAGGATAATATTCGCGAAGATTAATGTTTTTCATAAAAAGACCTCCAGAGTCAAAAATCCGTTCAAACTTGGCGTAATATTTGATTCTGGAGGCCCACGAGGAAATAAAAAAAGGCGGAATAGCCTGAACCAGTTGAACGGTTCAATGACTATTCCGCCACCAGGAAATGAAAAAGAAAGTTGTTCACTATGTAGGAAAAAATGCAAATTCTACAGATTTATTTGAAAATTGATATAAATAAAAAGCCCACTATTGTAGAAAACTTAATTTCAACAATAGTGGGCTTTTAAAGTGGAAAAATCGCTAATTTTCAAAAATTGAATATCAGGATGATGAATGTATACTCAGCTGTTTTTAGGATCGATTTTATCGATAGGGGGGGTCTTTAAAAGCGGTGCGTCCGGCCGATGCGGTTGATATGCCCAGACATGAGGGCAGGATGCATACTTGTTGGACTCGTGTTCAATCGATTTTTGAACGAGTGACTTCAGAATAGTGTGTACGGTCTTTTTTGTGCTGTTTTTCATATAAAATTCCTCCTCATTGGATTCCAAATCCAAGGTTTGCGATAACTAAAAGAAATGCGACTACATTGAGAGACATAATGAGACATCTACCCAAAATTGGAAAAGTGAATAATATTATGAAGGTTACCAGACAAAATATAACCAGTGAAACATGCATTTTGTTGCGAGCTATTATCATTTCTTCTTCAGTAAAATGGATTTGACTGTTGTTAAATGGACCTAAATAAAGAATGATAAAAATAGAACAGAAAAAGGTAAGATATGCAATAACGTTGTCAAAATAATAGAATAAAAATAGGGATGAAAGTTCCAAAAGAGTAGATGTCATAAAACATCCGATAAAAGTTTTGGAATGGAATCCATTTATTCTAGGACGTAAATATAGCATGCCAATATTTAGAGTGATGACAACCTCAATTGGAGCAATAAAGCATCCTATCAAAATTAAAATGGGCAAGGAAAAGAGAGTTGTTAACCGGCTTTCTAGGATATAGGTGAACCATTCGCTTTGATAAGGTTCGATCAATCCAATCCGGAGAAAGTAGTTTGTAATCTTATTTGCGGCGGTTTGCATCCCATAATCACCCCACCCACACACTTTTTACTAATCATATAGGAAAATGAGTGAGAAATACTCATTTTTGCATCAAAAAACGAGTATAATGTTATGAAAGAGGGGTGTTTTGAATCTCAGCATAGGCTAAGAACCATCCGTTTTGATAATCTAAGCCAAAGTATGAATCGTATTTGTTAAGAGTAGACCGTACATTTTGCAAACCATAACCGTGCAAAAGAGTATTTGGTTTTGTGGTAATAACCATGTTATCGCAGACTTGTACAGTTTCAGAACGGTTGCGAATTGAAAAGAAAAACGCGTCTTCTAGAAGAGCTTTCACGTGAATTTGACGCTCCTGGATAGGGAGTTTCTCACAGGCCTCGATGGCATTATCCATTAAATTACTAATAATCACAGTAAGGTCTACCGCATCAATTAGAAGAGGAGAAAGATCATTTACAGTGAATTGAACATCAATGTTATGTTTTTTGGCAATCAACGCTTTTTGGTTCAAAATTGCATCCATTGCAGAATTGTGAGTGTTTACAAGAAGAATACGTTCTGTTTGTTCTGCACGTAGTTGAGTGATATAGTTAGCCGCTTCCTGAAAAGACTTGTTTTCCAGTAAAGAATCCAACATTTCCAGATGAGCACGAAAATCATGTGTTAGTTTACGTTGTGCTGTATTTGATAGGCTGAGTGCTTCAATGCCTTCAGACTGCACTTTGATTTGTGCATGAAGCAATAGAGATTCTTCTCGAAAGTGAGAAGTTCTTTCAATCCAACTGACCAGTAACAAAGAAGCGATGTTTACTATAGTGATAAATGCAGCACATACAGAAAGCGGGACACACTCGATTTGATCATGTTGAAAGCATGAGTTTAGGTAAAATTCCATCATAATACAGACAAAAGACAGAACAGTGGGAATAGAGTACCAATTCCAATTAGTGGTTTCGGTACACTTGAGCTTTCTCGATCGATGGAATGCGAAACAAAAAATAAGTGGCAATCCGTGAGAAAGCGTACCTAGGAGAAGGTACACAATAAAGTGGGATTGTAAAGTTGAATAGTGCCAACCGCTGAACGCCAAAAAACTTGTGAAAACAAGATTATCGATGGTACATCCAATGGAGTAAACAATTATAGAGAAAAAAACAGAGTAAGCTTTGGAAGTTATATGTAAAAACGAGTTTATAAGTGCGAAAATGAGAATACTTACGATAGGAGTATATGTGGATGGGGAAAATGTTAACAGAATAGTGCCAGCAATTGTGAAGATAGGAAATAGTAAAAACCGCCGGAAACTATGGCTCCTTTTTGGGAAAAAAGAATCGAAGAATAAATGTGAATAGAGAAGATCGATTGATAACCATAGGGCAGTAAGAAGAAGTGTGTTCATTGTTGAGCCTTCCAATTCATGTATCGGAGTTTGATTTCGGAGAACTTCTTTTGGCTTACCGGTAGGATTGTATCGTCCGATAGCTGCGCTCTGTCATAGTTTAGCTTTTTGATATGTTGCATATTGACGAGATAACTTTTGTGAATTCGAAGAAATCCAGCTGGAGATAGTTCTTTTTCCATTTCTTCCATAGTTGCATAGAAGTATTCGTTGATCCGTTCAGGGTGACGAGTATGAAGATGAATAATACGTAGGTGACTCTCAAGATAGACGATATTTTCGTATTGTACAACGTAATCTTCACCGCTAGCTGTGAATTTGAGAGCATTTCCTTTTTGTGCAAATTGCATCATTGCTTCTTTAAAGTAAATGGGAAGTTTTTCTGAAAGGCTTTCTTTTAGAAGATAACGAAAGGCGTTTACCTCATAACCTTCGAGGCTGAACTCTACATAGTGTGTTACAAAAATCAACAAGGAGTTCAATTGTAAATTACGTACGCGGCGCGCAATTGAAAGCCCACTATATTGTCCCATGTCAATATCGAGAAACATAATATTAAACTCAGAAAGCATTTTGTCGTTCAATTGACTAGGGTCAGAGCAACCGGTGATAGAAATGTTACTAGTTCCGTATTTTGGCTGGCGATTAATCAATTCTACCAATTGATTCACAAAGGTCGGATCATCATCGCAAACTAATATTTTTACAGTCATAGTTCGTACTCCTACTTCTTTTAAGATCAGACGAGTTTTTACATCTGTGTTCAAAATAGGTCTTCCTTTCAAAATTGTCAATAAATATGACCAGAATAACACCATGAGTGTTATTTGATTATAATACTTCACTTAAAGTGGATAATCAACAATTATTATGAAAGAAATCGAAAATTTGAGATATGGGGTAAAGGCTTAGGATGACGCAGCATTATTTCGGACACCGTATTCAGCAATTGCGGAAATCGAAAGGGTGGTCACAGGCTGATTTGGCAAAGAGATTAGGAAAGAAGGCTTCCTCTATTAGCAGTTATGAAACTGATGCCAAAGCAATTCCGGTTGATACACTAATTCTTTTAGCAGAATTATGGGACGTGACAATCGATGAATTGATTTATGGGGAAAATGTGGAAATTCTGTCCGTTAAGAGCCTTTCTCCAGAGGAAAAGCAACTTGTTTCGGAATTAATTCAAAACTTTGCGGCTAAATCTGGAAGTAAAGCAAGCACAAAAGTTGAAAATCTGGAATTGTTGCTTAGAATTGCACAAGCAATGGGGTTACCATGAATGTGAGTTTGTCAAAGACTCTTGGTCGACTATACCCCCATTGAGTCGTTACAGATTGTGTTGTCACCATAAAAAGTCTACGTATAGAAATATTTAGTTTAGCGGGAATGGCACAAATTGAGCAGTGCCATTCCCGCTTTTTAGGTTCGAGGCAGCAGTGGAATAGAAAACAAAGAGCAACACCAATTGCATATGGTGTTGCTCTTCACGAACTTCTAAATTATCATTCCCGGTGTCGTTTGCTTGTGTGTTATTTTTACATCTGTAAAAGATTAAATACACTATTGGGCGAACGCTTCCACAAACCATTTTCCTTTTTCAAACCATAGGTAGCGCTCCTTACCATGGATCAAGCAGGTATAGCGATCGCCAACTCCGCCCACATCTGCGGCTCTTCGGCATACATCTTTGACCCGATCGATTTCATAAATGTGCTCCGCATCAAAAACAATCTGAAGAGGACGGAGCCGCCCATCTTCTGAAAAGCGAACATCGACTGTCACATATTTCTTTTCTCTCTCTCGTTTCATTCAGTGTCTCTCTCTACCCGGAACAGAAGTAGCCTACAGGATGAATTGTATGTTCAGTAGGATTAACTCTTCCGAGTTTGTGATCCGTATACACAATTGCACGCTGCAGGCTTGTATATCCATACCGATCCCGTATGACATCCACGGCGTGGTCCAAACGCTCATGACGTTCGCGGTTTTCTTCGTTAGAGAGCAAAGAGAGCTGTATAGCAGAATCTGCAGAAACCAGATTTGAACCACGCACACCGATGCTGCGCAATGGCTTTGCCCAGGAATAACTGGCCTTGAACAAAGCGAAAGCGGCTTGGGCGATTTCCATGCTGTAGCAGGTGGGCGTTTCCAGTTTTCGCTGCCGGATAAAACTGCAAAGATCTTTATCGCGAACAGAGATTTCGACAACGGTACATTTCATTGCCAGTTCTCGCATTCGGGATGCAACGCTCTCAGACAGGATCACGAGCATAAGCCAAACATCCTCATCACTCAGTAGGTCGCGCGGTGTTGTGGCTGAATTGCCAATGCTCTTTACAGCAGCATGCCACCCTTGTTTGGCAACTGGAGTTTGATCGGTTCCGCGGGCAAAGCTGGAGAGGATATATCCCATTTTGCCAAACCATCCGGCCAATATGTCGGGATTTGTTTTTGCCAACTCTCCAATTGTGCGGATACCATACCAATGAAGTTTGTTCTTTGTGGCGGTTCCCACATACAGCAGATCCTCAACCGGAAGAGGATAGGCAATCTCTTCATAATTGTCAGCCTCAATTCTGGTTATGGCGTCAGGTTTCTTGTAGTCACTGCCGAGTTTTGCACTAATTTTGTTATTTGCCACACCGATGGAAACCGTGATGCCCAACTCTTTCTTGACCTTACGGCTGATTTCTTTGGCAATGCTCATTCCATTTCCGAACAGGCCGCAGCTCCCCGTAACATCCAGCCAACTTTCATCAAGGCCAAAGGGTTCAACCTGATCAGTGTAATACTCAAAAATTTCTCGTACAAAACCACTGTAGCGTACATACTCGCTATAATGCGGGGGAACAACAATCAAGTCTTCACATCGCTGCTTAGCCTGCCATATAGCCATCCCGGTTTTGACACCCATTTTTTTGGCCGGATAGCTTGCGGTGAGTACGATGCCATGCCGTGCCTCGGGATCACCACACACAGCAATTCGCTTGCCGCGATACTCAGGGTGCTCCTGTGCCTCTACCGAAGCATAGAAGCAATTACAGTCGCAATGAAGTATTTGTCTCAGCTGCACCAAACTCACCTCCCTGCAGTTTCATTATAAATCTACAAAACAGATAAATCAATGGCATAAAATGATTGTTTTGTAGATTTTTTGAAGAAGCAGCCTTGTCAGCATTATCAGAAAGCTGTATAATGTCATTGAGGGTGCGCCAGTTCGGTGCAGGTAATACAGTCTGGTGAAAGACCAGACCCGGCAAAGCGTAGCGAGCAGCCGG
>NZ_CAXSWZ010000042.1:0-20098 GCF_964241245.1 Allofournierella massiliensis | reverse complement strand
TTTTCTCTGTTCTTTTACTTTTCATGCAAAAAAACTGCTCTGGCTTGATTGTCACAGCAGGTTTTTCTACAAGCTGAAAGAGCGTACGCAGCGCGTACGCTCTTGAAAATCATTCCGTCTGGCTGGTGCTCTGTGAAGCGCTCTGGGGCGCGCTCTGCGCCGCACTGGAGGCCTGAGAGGAAGCGGAAGCCCCATCACTGCCGCTGGCAGGGGCAGGGTCTGCCGCGCCGTAGGTGCTGATGGTCACGCTGTTGAGCAGCACGTCCTCCAGGGGCTTGCCGTTCTCATCCACTTCGCTCTGGGCAAGGGTGTCCACCACGTCCATGCCCTCATAAATCTGGCCGAACACGGTGTCGGTATAGTCCAGATAGGGCAGACCGCCCGCCGCGTCGTAGGCTTCAATCACTTCGGTGCGCACGCCGGCTTCTTCCATCTGGGTGCGCAGGCTGTCGTCCAGTTTTTCGGGCAGGGACTGCACAAAATAGAACTGGCTCAGGCCGGAAACACTTTCGTCCGGGCTGAAGGCGGCGCACAGCGCGCCGGAATAATGGTGCAGCTGGTCCGAGATCTCTTTCGGATAGGGGTTGTTGTTCCAGATGGTGGAGCCGGTGGTGCCGCTGCCGGAAGCGTCGCCCCCCTGCACTACAAAGCCGGAAACGATCCGGTGGAAGCTGGTGCCGTTGTAATAGCCCTCCTGAGCAAGGCGGGTGAAATTTTCCACCGCCATGGGCGCCACATCCGGGTAAAGAACGGCCCGAACCTCACCGGCGCTGGTGTTGAAGATGGCAATGGGGTCACCCTCGGCGGGTGCCTGGAACTGAAGCTCTTCGCTTTCCACCTGAGGGCGCTTGATAGAGCTGCCCGCGGCACCGCCGCCGCAGCCCGTCAGCAGGCCGGCTGCCAGCAGGGCGGCCGCTGCCAAAGCAATGAATCTGCGCAAGGAAGAAGTCCTCCTGTAATTTCGTGATAGGGCAACGCTGTATCATTCCAGGTGGAGGAGCGCGCCTGAGGCGTCCGTCCGTGAAGTGTGCGGCGTTGCCGTACAAGTAATACATATTATACCACAAAGCCGGGAAAAATAAAAACCGATCGGCCCAAGTATTTTATAAAACTTTCACACCCGCTTTTGTTGCGTTTTTCTATTGACGCAGTGGGCAAAAAAGGGTAAACTTTATCTAGCAGATCACACAGGCGCGGCCCACCGGCCCGCCCGAAGAAGGAGAGCAACATGGCTGAGAACAACACCCCTGTCACCGAGCAGGAAGAAGATTACACCCCCGACCTGGTGACCCTGGAGGACGAGGAAGGCAAAGAGCACACCTTTGAGGTGATCGATGCAGCCGACCACAAGGGCGTTCACTATATGGCCCTCGTTCCCTATGTGGAGAATGAGGAAGAGCTGGAGGACGCTGACCTGGACCTGATCCTGATGAAGGTCGGCCAGGACGCGGAGGGCGAGTACCTGGATATCGTGGAGGACGACGAGGAGCTTTACGAAGTGAGCAATATGTTCGAAAAGCGCCTGCGCGAATTCTTCGACATCGAGCAGTAAGCCTGCCGCCCAAACACGCTTAGCATCCTGCCTTGTGCGATTTGTTGCAGCTTTAAATAATCCTACTAATCAAATTCAGGGAGCCCGGAGTTGACCGCCGGACCGCAGACCTCCCGCCCCTTCAAGGGGAGTACGGAAGAAGGGAGTGGAAAAACGGCCACAGGGCACCCACCTGCCATCCGGTAGGTTTTGATTGGCTGCAGACGGCAAGGCGGGGCTATTTGAAAACACAGAAGCCTCCGGTCCTTTTAAAAGAACCGGGGGCTTTTTGTATCCAACGGCAAAAGGAGGAATTCACCCCCATGGGAAAGGGCGATTACCACGGCGCAAGCCACATCTACGCCAGCCGGGCGGGGACCAGCCCCCGTGCCGAATACCGGGAGTTTGATTTTGAACCCGGCCGCGAGGCGGAAAAGGACGAGCTGCTGCGCAGGGTGCGCCGCCCGGAGCTGACCATCCAGGCGGGATATCTGCGCCGGCCTGCCCGAAAGCCTGCAAACAAAAAGTAAAATGCGCCGCCCCCTGCACAAAGCAGCGGAGCGGCGCATTTTTGTTTTGTGATCAGAACAATCAGAAGCCCAGAGGCTCGCCCACCAGCAGCACCTTGATGCGGCCGGGAATCCGCTGATAGCGGTGGATGGTGGTGGTGCAGCAGATGCGGGCGGGGCTGTGGCAGTCCGCGCAGGTGCCGGTCACCGCGCAGGGAGTCTTGCAGTTCAGCCGGTCGGTGTTGGCGGGGGCGGCAATTTCCTTTACCCGGCGGGCGGCGGCGTGAATGTCCTTCACGATCTTGTTGCAGCCCACCACCAGCAGCACGTTCCTGGGCCCGAAGGTGATGGCGGCCACCCGGTTGGCGGTGCCGTCCACGTTGTAAAGCTCACCGGCCTCGGTCACTGCGTTGGTGCTGGCCAGATACCAGTCGGCGCTGAATACCTGGCGGAACAATGCGTCCAGCTCCTCGCCGGTCACCTTGCTGCGGTCCAGATACTGGTAGCGGCCGCTGGCCAGCAGATCCATTACGCCGGTTTCGGCCAGGCTCACGCTGCCGCCGTTGGAAACCACGGCGCCTTCGGGGATCATCTGCTCCACAAAGGGGCGAACCTCGGCGGCAGTCTTTACATAATAGGCCTCCATATTGTTGGCGCGCAAGGCTTCCATGGTGCGCTGGATGCGGCGCTCGGTGTTTTGAATCACGGCTTCATGCATGAAAAATTCCTCCTTTAACAGCTCGATGGATTTTCTTTATTATAGCATATCTTTCCATTTTCAGCGCCGCACGGCACGCCCTTTTGCACAAAAGTTTTACAGGCCGCCGGCAGGAGCTCCCATTGCAGGAGCCGGGGCGGTTGTGCTACAATAAAGTGGAACAGCAGCGCCTGTGCGCTGCTGCTTCGCCTTTTGATTTTGTGCCGGTGTTCCAACCGGATTTTTGAAGGAGTATGACTGGCATGGCCAAGCGTTTAAAGGCCGGGGACAAGCTCCCGGCGTTTTCCTACGACACCCCCTACGAGCCCCAGAAGAGCTTTTCCGGCTTTTTGCAGCAGGATGGCCCGGTGCTCATGGTGTTCCTGCCCAACTTCGGGCATCCCATCACCCGGCATTTCATCACCCAGTATCTGGAGACCATCTATGCGCTGCGCAGCGTCCGGCTGGCCTGTGTGGTGCGTTCCCGGCCGGAGGCCATTGCCCGGGTTGCCCCCAAAGGCTCGCTGCCCTTTGAGCTGATTTGCGACGCAGAGGGCGCGCTGTACGATTACTTCCAGATTCCCCAGAAGCAGGGAATGCTGCGCTGCTACTCGCTGGAGGGCATGCGTATTATCAAGCAGGCCCGGCAGGAGGGCTATTCCCCCGCGAAAAACGAGCGCCATCAGCTGCCCCTTACGCTGGTGGTGGATGGGGAGCGTCAGGTGTTGTTCGCCCACTATGGCCACAGCATGACCGACCTGCCTGCAGACTGCTCGGCCATGGAGCGGGTGGCGCAGGAGCTGCGCCTGCCCGCACAGGAGCCGACGGCAGATGGAGCGGAGCCGCAGGCTGCCCCGCAGATGAACGGATTCAGCGGATTTGAGCACCCGGATCAGGGGGCGCTCACCGAGGAGGAACTGCTGGCCGCGCTGGAGGAGAACAGGGCGTTTGAAGCGCAGCAGACCGAGCAGCCTGCCGCACCGGATACCGCCCCCGCGGCCCCGACGCAGGAGCAGCAGCCCGCACCTTCGGCAGAGCAGGACTGGACTGCCGCGCCGGAAAGCGGAGTCTATCCGCCGAAAGAGGAACCCTGCCCGCCGCAGGAGCCCACCGAAACACCCCAGGAGCCGGTGGAACAGCCGGTGGAGCCGCTGCCGGCCTCGGTCTGGCGGGGCAAGATGATCTACTCGCCGGATCATGTGCCGGTGAAGGTGGATTTCTCCGCTCTGGGCTTTGGCGAAAAGGAATAAACAGAAAAAACACCGGGCCGGAACGACCAGCGAAATGCCAGCGTTCCGGCCCGGTTCTTTTTGTGTCGAAACCCGAAGAAATTCAGAAGAGCGCCGCGCACAGCGAGATGAGCGGCGGCACTGCGGCCGAGCAGACCACCCCGTTGAACACCGACAGCACCACGGTTTCCTCGTCGGTGAAGCGGATCATCATCGAGAGGGTGGTGTCCTCGCTGGTGGCGGCAGCGGGGGCGATGCAGGTGTAGTAGTTCAGGCGGCGGGAGATGGGCGGGATCAGGAAGAAGGAGATGATCTCACGCATCAGGTTGCTCAAAAAGGCAATGCTGCCCAGCTGCGCCCCGGCCAGATTGCCGATGGTCACGCCGGCCAGACTGTACCAGCCCAGGCCGCTTGCCACCATGGTGCCCTGCTCCACCGAAAAGCCCAGCAGCGGGGCGCATACCGCGCCGCCGATCAGCGAGCCCAGAATGATGCCGATGGGAATGAGAAAGGCTTTGATGTGGTACTGCTTGATCTTGGCCCAGATACCCTCGTGCATGCCGATGCTGATGCCCACCAGAAACATGAGCAGATACAGCACCAGATCCGAATGGTCGGTGAGCAGAGTCAGCAGAGGAACCTCCAGCCCGGAAAGACCGTAAACAACGCCGCCCACAAGGGCGATTACCGCTAAAATTACCATGGGCCGCTTACCTCCGCTTGTTGCGCTTTTCCCGCCCGTTCATGAAACGGCAGGTGAGCAGATACACAAAGACCACCGAAAAGGCCACCGGAATCAGGCAGAATACCAGGCTCTGCAGGCCCAGCTGACCCAGCTCCTGCAAAAAGCCGGGCCGCTGGCCCAGCATGGTGCCCATACAGAAGATCAGCGCCAGCGTGCACACCACCTGGAGCCGTTCACACAGCTTTTTGTACTGCCTGGGGAAAAAGCGGTTGCCCACCAGCACTCCGAGGCACATGATCAGGATTACATCCACAAACGGTTCCCTCCAGTTCGCGAAACTTCTCCCTATTATAGCAAAAAAGCGCGGGGGTGGCAATGCACCCCCGCGGGGAAAAACAGTGTTATTCAGCCGTTTCAGGCTGTGCGGCTTCGGTGGGCTGCGCCTCTGCCGGGAAAGGCAGCTCCACCACCGGCCCGCTGCGGAACACTTTGGACGCGAAGAAGGGCAGATACAGCACCGCCAGCGCCACAAAGCCCAGCAGCACACTGGTCCAGTCCAGAACCTGATTCTGGATGGCATTGGGATCGGCGAACAGGGTGATGGCGTTGTTGTTGAAGAAGTGGATCAGCACCGGCGCCCAGATGCTTCTGGTTTTCATGTAGGCAAAGCCGAAGAATACGCTGTAACAGATGCAGAGCACAACCTGATTCAGCACGCTCAGACCCCAGGTATTCGGGCTGTAAAAGAAGATGTTGATGGGCAGATGCCACAGCCCCCATGCCACGCCCAGCACCAGAATGCCGCCCCGCAGGCCGAAGCGCTTTTGCAGAAGGGGCTGCAAAAAGCCGCGCCAACCGTACTCCTCCCCGAAAAAGGCGGTGTACACCAGCAGAAAGTTCAGCGGCATGCTCACCAGCATGATGGTGAAATACAGCGGGGTGACGCCGCTGCTGCTTTCGCTGGCAGCCAGGGACGGGTCGATCAGAACCATCAGCCCGCTGAGCAGAGCTAGCCGTGCAACGTAGAGCACCACGAACACCGCAAACGCAGCGAATACCCAGCGGTTGAGCCGCAGTCCCCAGGCGGTGCGGCGGGCTTTGCCGTCGGCAAAGTAAAAGACCCAGCACAGTACGCTGCCCGCCATGATGACGCCATTGCTGACGCCCTCCCAGGGCAGGGAAGGGGCGATGGCGCTGGCAATGGCGCACAGGGCCATGAGCGCCGTCACGGCAAGGAAACAGAAATAGAATTTGCGGGGAAGGGTTTTGTCCTCCCTGCGGGTGAGCAGGAGGGCCAGAATCGCTCCGGCGGCGGGGTAGAACATCTGGGCCGAGGGGAAGACCTTCACGTTGCTGCCTGCATGGTAGGCAAAGCCCATCAGAATGCCCAGCAGATAGGGCAGGGCGAAGGCCACCAGGGCAAAAATCACAAGCTGCCGTTTTTCGACAGCGGTCCAGTTGGTTTTCATTGTCAGTTCTCCTTTCTCAGGAACGGTGGGATTTTACGTGCTGCAGCCAGTAGCAGCGTAGCTGATAAGCGAGAGTCTGCACCAGCCACAGTCCGCCCAGCAGTACGAACCACAGGGCGCTGATGGTCCAGGTGGACCCGACCATGAACAGCGCCACCATGACGATGGGATAAAGGATGTTCATGATCCGGAAGGTGAAATAGCTGCAATCACCGATGGTTTTCTGTTCGGCCTCGTCGCAGCTGGCGTACCAGTCCTTCTGGAACTTGGTGTCGAACACGTTGCCCCGCTTTTCCGGGAACAGTTTTTTGGTGGCGCTGATCACGATGGCCTGCAGAGCAGAGAACCAGACCAGCTGAGCAATCAGAAGCAGCAACCCCAGCCCGGTGAGCGCGAGGTTTTCCTCCTGCATGGCGGGGGAAAAGCAAAGACCCATGGTCAGCATGAACCAGGGGAAGCCCAGGGTGGTCAGAATCATGGACAGGCAGAGCCGGCGGTTGGCCTGCTCGTAGGCTTCGTCGTCCTCATCGGCCCGGGCCATGGGCTTTTTGGCCGCCAGATACAGGCCGGTGGCGGCAATGGCCAGAAGCATTCCGCAGGCCAGCAGCGGAACGCCTGCACCGTAAAGCCCCCGACTCAGAGAGTCCCCAAGATGGGAAAAACTCTCAAAATTGGTTCCGGTAATCATGTTGCATGCTGCGCCAAACAGCCCGGCCACCACGACGATCAACGCAAATTTCACATAGACCCAGCTGCTCTTTTTCTCGGTTTTCGGTTTCATTGCTCTTCCTCCCCCGTCAGATAAAAGACCTCTTCCACAGGCGTTTCGAATACCTGGGCAATGCGCAGTGCCAGCGTGATGGAGGGATTGTAATCCCCCCGCTCGATCAGGCTGATGGTCTGGCGGGACGCCCCCACCAGCTGCCCCAGCTGCTGCTGATTCAGCGACTTGGCCGCCCGCAGCTCCTTGAGCCGATTTCCCAGCGGCATAGCCTCGACCTCCTTTGCTGTGTTACAAAAGATTCCTGTCGTAATGACAAGCATCTTTGTCATTATCAGTATAGCAATGACAAGGATCATTGTCAATTGCTTTTGACAAATATTTTTGTCATTTTCCCGGCGGGTGAAAAAGGAGCAAAAAAATCCCCCCGGCGAACGCCGAGGGGAAAAGCGCTTATTGAATGTGGAAGGCCCGCTGCACCCGGTAGACGATGTAGCGGAAGGTGTCCGCAATGAGCCACAGCTCGATAAACACGTAGTTGGGCAGGTTTTTGAAGCGAAATTTCGGCTTTTCCAGCTTGCCCATCACCTTCAGCGCCTCTTTGAAGCCCTGCCCGTAGGCCGGGCCGAAGCCCCGCAGCCGGAACATGGCGGCCTTGAGCAGATAGCCCGCCGCCAGCGGCAGGATGTTCAGAATAAACATCAGAATGGGCATGTTTTTGTAGGGCAGCAGAATGCTGTTGCGCCCGCTCTGGATGCTCTTGAAGGGGTTGTAGCGCACCGCGCCGGTGGTGGCGCCGCAGATATGGTAGCATTTGGCGGTGGGGCAGTAGACGTTTTTATAGCCCAGACTGTTGGCTCGCCAGCTGATGTCCACGTCCTCGTAATAGGCGAAGAAGTTTTCGTCAAACAGGCCGATTTCGTCCAGAATGCGCTTGCGGTAGAGGGCCGCGCCGCCACAGGCGGAGAACACCCGGCAGGGCTTGGTGTAACGGCTGGCCTTCATGCCGTCGCCCCGCTTGCAGGCAAAGCCCAAAATGGTCACATAGTCGCCCGCGTCGTCTGCCAGCTCCCGCTCGAAGTGGCGGATCATCAGGCTGCTTACTGCGAAGATGCGCTCGTCGGCCTCGGCGGCACGAATCAGGTTTTCCAGCCAGTCCGGCTCGGCAAAGGCATCGTTGTTGAACAGAGCCACGAACTCGCCCTTTGCGGCCCGGATGCCCTGATTCACCGCGTAGGAGAATCCGGTGTTGTGGTCGTTTTCAATGAGGGTATAGTTTTCCCGGCCCACATAGCTGCGGGCAATCTCCAGACTTTCGTCGGTGGAGGCGTTGTCGATCACGATCAGTTCAAAATCCTGCATGGTCTGGGTCCAGACGGATTCGATGGAATCCCGCAGCCAGCCGGCCCCGTTCAGGTTGGGGATCACCACAGTGGCTTTCATTGGCGAAAACCGCCTTTCTCTTTTGTATTGTTGATTCATCTGCCATTATAACAAACTTTTGTCCGGCGGGCAATGCAGGCTTTTGCTCTTTATCGCTTTATGGTATGATGGGAAAAACAGCGATTTGAAAAGAAAGGGAGGAAGTGTTCCATGTCCATTGGTTTTGGAATCGGCGCGATTTTCAGCTGGCTGATGGTGCTGGTAAATCTGGCGCTGGTGGCGCTGGGCGTGGCGGTGCTGGTGCTGAGCATCAGGGTTCTGCTACTGATGATCCAGGCGCTGCGCATCTATATTCAGAAAAACAGCGGCTGATTCGCAAACAGAAGGCTCCGGCCCGCGTCCCTTTTAAAAGGGACGCGGCCCGGAGCTGTTTTCATTGGGTTATTTCAGCGCGGTCTCGATGCTCTGGAACACCTGGTCCTGATTTTCACACATCACCAGCACTACTTCACCGGATTTCAAAGTTTCCAGCTTGGCGGCCTTGGCGATGGCGTACTGGTCGGCCAGATAATTCTCCTGCGCGGACTTCTGAGCCTCGATGAAGCCGGAAAGGGCTTCCTTTACCGCATCGGTCTTGCCCTCGGCGGGCTTCACAATGGCCACGCCGTAGGCCTTCACGTTCATCAGCGACACGCTGTATGCGGCGCTCTGCACGTCCTCGGCGGCAAGGCCCAGCACCTCCAGGCTCATCTGGCCCTGGCTGGCAATGGCCTCCGAGTCCAGATGCTCGGCGTAGCCCTTGCTGGCGGTGTAGCTGCCATCCTCCAGCGTGAAGATGGTGTAGTTGCTGTTGTCCTCCTCGGTGCGGCTGTCCGCCAGAGCGGCGGTGTAGTCCGCGGGGGTATGGCTGGCGGCGGAATCCGCGCCGGAGGAGGCGCAGCCCACCAGCCCGGCAGCCAGCACACCGGCCAGCAGAATAGAAATCAAACGTTTCATAAAAACACTCCTTTGTCAATGGGCAGCCCCGCCGGCGGCGGGAGAAAACGGCCCTTTGCTGCAAGTATGCCCCAAAGGCCGGCCGGTCATGAAACATGACGTCGGCAAACAGCCGTTTGTTTGCCCCTGTGACTGGAATACGAAACAGCCTCCCGGATTATTGCGCCGGGCTGAAAAAAGAGCCCCGCTCCACCGGGGTGGACAGGATGATCTGGGTGCTGGTGGGGCCCATGCGCTGGAACCGGGTGATCAGCTGCTCCAGCTGCTGCATGCTTTCGCAGCTCACCTTCACAATGAAGCTGTGGCTGCCGGTCACATGGAAGCACTGGCGTACCTGCCCGTCGGCCCGGGCCAGCGTGAGGAATTCTTCCCGGTCTGCCGGTGCGATGGACACGCTGATCAGCGCGTCGATGCTGTTCTGGCGCTGGGGATCCCGCAGCAGGGCAGTGTAACCCGCAATCACGCCCTGCTCCTCCAGCCGCCGAATCCGGCTGGACACCGCCGGGCTGGTAAGCGCCACATGGCGGGCAATGTCCTTCACAGGCATACGGGCATTTTGCTCCAAAAGCATCAGGATCTTTTTGTCTAAATCGTCCAAAAAAACAACTCCCTTCCGGATGACAACAAAGTGACACAAAAAGTTGACAAAGTTAAGAAAAAATATAGAGAAAATATACAATTAAAAAAGATGGAAAGAATTTTGCGGGTTTCCTTAATTATATAAAGTAAAAATGCAAAAGTAAAGGGGAACAGGAAAGAGAAAACCGGCTTTTCAATTTGACATATTAAGAAAAATGGGTATACTAAAGACAGTGCCAGACAGGCACCCCTGAATATGATAACTTCTCACTTATTATACTTTCCCACCCCTCTATGCAGAAAGGCCCGCCGGGTTTCCGGCGGGCCTTTCTGCGTTCTATCTTAATTTTCCAATAAATAAGGCAGGTAAATGTGCAGGTCGCTGCTCTTTACGAAGCCCTCGAAGTAGACTCCGTTTTCCCGGTAATCCTCCACCGAAACGCTGCCCCGGCTGCGCATGGCCTCGGCCAGACCAAGCTTGTCGTAAGGCAGCACCAGCTTCACCGCCCGCACCCGGTCCGAGAGGGCGGCGTCCAGCGCGGCCAGCAGATCATCCAGACCCTTGCCGGTCTTGGCGCTGGTCAGAATCACTGCCGGGTCAAAGGGGGTGGCGCCGGCCTTGTCGCACTTGTTGTATACGGTCAGCTGGGGGATGCCTTCGCAGCCCAGCTCCGCCAACACCTGATCGGTGATGGCCAGCTGTTCCTCCCGCTCCTCGTCGGCGGCGTCCGCCACCTTTACGATCACGTCGGAATAGGCGGCCTCCTCCAGCGTGCTTTTAAAGGCCTCCACCAGCTTGTGGGGCAGGCGGCTCACAAAGCCGACCGTGTCCACTGCAATCACGTTCAAACCGCTGGGCAGGGTCAGCTTGCGGGCGGTGGGGTCCAGCGTGGCGAACAGCATGTCTGCCTCCATTACCTCGGCCCCGCACAGCGCGTTCAGAAGGCTGGATTTGCCCACGTTGGTGTAGCCCACCAGACTGATCACCGGGGTGCCGGCCTTCTGGCGGGCGCGGCGGTTTTCGCCACGGCGCTTTTCCAGCTCGGTGAGCTTCTGCTCCAGCGCCTCGATGCGCCGGTGAATGTGCCGCCGGTCATATTCCAGCTTGCTTTCACCGGCACCGCGCCGGGCGCCGCCGCCACCACCGCCGCCGCCGCCCTGACGGGACAGGCTCTCGCCCAAACCCTGCAGCCGGGGCAGCCGGTAGCGCAGCATGGCCAGCTCGGTCTGCACCTTGCCCTCATTGGTTACGGCCCGGCTGCGGAAGATTTCCAGAATCAGCATGGTGCGGTCCAGCACCTCCACGTCCAGCCGTTCGGACAGGTTGCGGATCTGGCTGCCGGAGAGCTCGCCGTCAAAGATGGCCGCTTCGGCCCCCAGATTCTGGCAGTAGAGCTTTGCCTCCTCCAGCTTGCCCTCGCCCAGCAGGGTGCCCGCCTCGGGGGCGGCGCGCCGCTGCACAATCTGGGCCACCGCCTCCATGCCGTTGGCTTCGCACAAAGCGCTCAGCTCTTCCATGCTGCGGTCCGCGTCGAACTGGCCCAGGTCCAGCCCCAGCAGAACCACCTTCACGGGTTCCTTGTCTTGAATCATCAATTCACTCATAAAAGCTCCTTTTATCGCGTCAGATTATCAAATCAGAAATCAGGGGTTTGGTTCACATAGCATCGGCAGGCCACCGGAGTGCCGTCGAATTTGTGGTAGAGGCTGTCGTGGTCCCACACCCAGCCGGCCTTTTCCATCACCCGGCCGCTGGCGGGGTTTTCCGCCGCGTGGCAGCAGGCCATCCATTGCCCGCCCACCTGCCGGAACCAGAAATCCCGCACCGCGCACAGGGCCTCGGTGGCGTAGCCCTTGCCCCAGAAGGCGCGGCCATAGCAGTAGCCCGCCTCCCACACACCGGCGGAATGGTCCAGCCCCGGGGTGCGCCAGAGGGCCGGGGTTTGCTCCTCGCCCTCCATCACGCTGATGCTGCCGAAGGGCGCGTCCGACCCGCGCAGGCAGACGCCCCACTGGTAGTAGTCCGGGTTTTGGTAAAGGGCTTCCCAGCCGGCCAGCAGCTGGGCGGTCTCCAGCCAGTCTTTGTGGGGCTCCCAGCGCAGAAAGCGGGTCACCTGCGGGTCGCTGGCCCAGTTCTCGAACATGGCAATGGCGTCCGCGGCGGTGAGCGGGCGCAGAAGCAGCCGCTCGGTTGTCAGAATCTGTGTGCCCAGATGGCGCATGGAAAATCCCCTCCTCACACCCCGCTGCCGGGGAAAGTGCTTTTATTATAGGTGCAAGCGGGCAGTGTGTCAATTTTTTTGAAAAAAGGTGAAGAAACACCGGATTCAGGCTCGTTATATGAACAAAGGGAAACCTACTGAACCGGTAGGGACTTCCGGATGAACGCAAACCGCCCGCCCGGACGCGGGGAATCCCGCCCCGGAGAGCTGCGGCGAAAGGAGCCAGAATCATGCCGAATGTTTACTTATTGTTATCCCGCACCGACACCCTGTTTGCACGGGCCATGCACGGCCTGACCGGCAACCGCTATACTCATGTGAGCCTTGCGCTGGACCGGGATCTGGAGCAGATGTACAGCTTTGCCCGCCGCTACGAGATCGCGCCGTTGCCTGCCGGTTTTATCAGGGAGAATCTGTACGACGGAGTATACGGCCGCAGCGGCACGGCGGACAGCCTTGTGCTGGAGCTGCCGGTGAGCCAGAAGGCCTACGACCGTATTGCCCGCCGCCTGGAAAAGATGGAGCGCCGCCAGCTGGACTACGGCTACGACGTGCTGGGTCTGGCGCTGGCCTGGCTGGGCATTGCCCACCAGCGGCGCAACAAGTTTGTGTGCAGCCAGTTTGTGGCCCAGACATTGCAGGAGGCAGGTGCGCTGGAGCTGCCGGATCATCCCAGTCTGGTGCGCCCGGAGGATTTTGCCTATCTGGAGCCGCTGCGGGTGGTGTATCAGGGCCCACTGGCCTGGGCGGGCCGTGTGGGCCGCCGGGCAATGGCCGCCTGACCGGTTACACAATCAAACAGAAACAACGCAGCCCGCCATGGTGCAAAAACCATGGCGGGCTGTGTTTATCATGTGGGCGGATCAGACCAGAAATGCGCCGTCCAGCGCGAGGAAGGTGAGTTGGGCGGTTTTCTCCGAAACCCCGTAGTCGGCCCGGTAATTGCCGGAAGCGGTGGAGATCAGTACCGGGGCAAGATTGTTGGAGGAATCTTCGGCCTGCTGCACGGATTCAACCGCAGGCAGGCCCATCTCCTCAAACAGGGCGGGCAGCATGGCCCGAAACAGCTCCAGCGAATCGGAGGAATCAGAGGCGTACAGCCCGCTGTTCAGGGGAGGCTTCACATTCAGCGAAAGCAGCTGGCCGTTGATGGCATCCAGCAGAGCGATGAAGTGGAAGCTGCCTTCGTCGGTGCCGTCCGGGGCCTGCCAGCAATCCACGCTCCAGATGGTGCGCTCGCCGTTCTGGTAATCGGTGCGGCGGAAGGCATAGGTGGTGAACTGGTATTCCGCCAGAGGGATGCCGCTGGCGGCTTCCATCCAGCAGGCGGCGGTGTTCACTGCCTGCTGCACATCCATGCAGGCCTCGTCCGGCTGGACATAGCTTTTGTAGTAATCCGGCGCACCGTCCAGCCCGTTGTTGAGCTGGACCGGGTCGGGGTGCTCGGCCACAAATTCTTCTGTGTAGTCGTGGTAAGCGTAATCGCAGGCGTCCAGTGCGGCGCTCACCGGATCCGGCGCGGAGCTGGAAGAGACGCTCACCGGGTCGCTCACGGCCACCGGGGTATTGCCGGGGGCGGAGCAGGCGGAAAGGAGCAGGGCGGCGCAGAGGGCGGCGAGAACGGAACGATGTTTCATGGTAAATCCCTCCTCAGCGGTCGATGGCGTCTTTTTGGTGCAGGGCGTCCAGCCGTGCCTGCCCGCCGGTGGCGGTCACGTTTTCAAAGGAAGTGAGGGTGTTGCCGGTGGAAAACTGGAACAGGGCGGTGTCGCCGTTTTCCAGAACCGCCCAGAGCCAGTCCTGGTAGGCGCTGCCCTCATCGGTGAATTCGGTGCTCTGGATCTGGCCAAGACCGGCAGCGGTGCAGAAGTTCTGCGCCAGTTCGGGCCAGGTGTCCTTCTGGGGCTGCTCCGGGTCGGCACAGCCCTGCCCCGGATAAAGGGAATAGCGGAACAGCTCACCGGTCACCGGGTCCATGCACAGAAATACCTCAGCGGCACGTTGAAACAGCGGGATTTCCTCGCTGCTGGGAATGGGTACGCTGACCTCCACCACCGACTGGGTGCGGGAAAGGTTCGGGTCCTCCATGTAGCACAGCGCAATCAGCTGGGCGGAAAGGTCCATCCCAAGGGCGGACTGGCACAGCTCGCCTGCTTTTTTGGCAATGTCCTGGGTGGGCAGGAATTCCGGCCGGGGCAGGGCAGGGGTGGGCTGCCCCTCGGCGGGGTCGTAGGTTTTGTATTCCTCGATCTTCTCGGCGGTGCGATCGATAAACCGGAACTCGTAATCCTCCACGATCTGCCCGGCGGTGCTGGCAGCAGCGCTCACCGGGTCGCTCACCGCCACCGGGGTATTGCCGGGGGCGGAGCAGGCGGAAAGGAGCAGGGCGGCGCAGAGGGCGGCAAGAACAGAACGATATGTCATGGTAAATCCCTCCTCAGCGTCCGGCATCTTTGTCCAAAGCGGACTGCACGGCTTCGTCTCCACCGGCGCGGGTCAGATTGTCAAAACCTACAATTCCGGCAAGAGAAAGAGAAAAGCGGCAGATGTCTCCGTTCTCCAGTGTAACCCATACCGAGGAAGCCTGATCGTTGGAAAACTTCACAGAAGCGGGTGTGCCCAGATTTGCCGCTTCGCAGAAACTGGAGATCTGATCCGGCCACAATGCTTTGCGCAGCTCATCGTAATTTTCAGGCAGCTTGTCCAGAGCATCGAAGGAAAATGCACCACCGAAATGCAGCACGGAGCCCTGTTCCACATCCAGATCCAGCGAAACGATGGTCATGTTTCTGGCATGCTGTTTATAGAGTGCTTCCGGTTTTTTGTTTTCGTATCGTTCTTTTGGAATTTGTTCATCCTCCAGCAAACGGGTGCTGGGCAGCGTGGTCTGAATGTGTGCCACCGTCTGCTGATCATAGGAAAAGGGAGAGCTGTAGTAGTAAAGGATGAATTCCTGATCGGAAAAGTTTTCACCGCAGGCCTGCTCAAAGATGGCGGCCGCCTGGTTGACCAGTGCCTGAGAATCCGGATGCCCGTCCGATGGCGGTGCATAGGTGAAAAGGGGATCGTGATATTCCCCCTGTGTCATTTCGTCTGTCACATCGAAATAGGTGTAATTCAGTGCCTGAATTGCCTGGTCCACCGGGTCGGCGGAGGTGCTGGCAGCGGTGCTTACCGGGTCGCTCACGGCCACCGGGGTGTTGCCGGGGGCGGAGCAGGCGGTGAAAAGCAGAGCAGCACAGAGGGCGGCGGCCAGGCATTGACAGAATTTCATTGGCTCATCCCTCCATCGTCCACAATTTCGTTTTTCAGCAGCGCGTCCACGCGGCCCTGCCCGCCCATTGCGGTGACATTCTCAAACGTCAGTCGGGGATGGTCCAGATGGAACACCACCCGGTCGCCGTTTTCCAGCGTGGCCCAGAGGGACTGGGTGAGGGAATCGGCGGCGGAATACCGGCAGTCGCTCAGCTCGCCCAGCCCGGCAGCGGTACACAGTGCCTTTGCCCGTTCCAGATAAACGGCTTCGCGGGTATCGTCGGTCACCGGCTGCTGCGGAGTGAACGAGCCGGAGTAGGAAAGCAGCCTGCCGGTCGCTGCGTCCAGCTGGGCACTGACAGTCAGTGCCGGGTTGCCATGGGCGTAGTCCGTCAGGGTTTTCGGCTCCTGTGTTTCGTCACAGCCGGGCAGATATACCGTCACATCCACCAGATTATTGGTCACATCGAACCAGGTTTGCCGGTGAAAGACCAGCTCAAACTGCTGCTGGGAGAAATCCAGTCCGGTGTCCTTTTCAAAAATTGCGGCGGCAAGGTTTGCAAGCTCCTGTTCGCTGAGAAAATTCCCTTCCCGGGGCGCGGGCAGAAACTGGTCGCTGGGATCTGTATTGGCGCTCAGATCAAAAAGTTCCTGGGTGGCGTCCAGATAGCTGTAATCATAATGATTCACCAGCTGGTCCACCGGGTCGGCGGTGGTACTGGCAGCGGTGCTCACCGGGTCGCTCACGGCCACCGGGGTATTGCCGGGGGCGGAGCAGGCGGAAAAGGCGGCCAGAGCCAGGGTGGCCGTAAGGCCGAGTGCAATGGGGCGACGGTTCATCATAACATCCTCCTTGGCGCAGCCGGGGAAGAAGGCCCCGGCGTATTTTCTGGCTTCAGTTTACTGCTCACCTGTTGCCGCAAAAGCTGCGGTGTGTTGCGAAGCGGTAAAAACTTATTGCGAAGTTGTAAAAGTCACCGTGGCCCGGGTTCCGTGGCCCGGCTTGCTCTCGAATTCCAGCAAAGCGCCATGGCGGCGGGCGATGGCAAAACAGAGCGAAAGCCCCAGCCCGGCTCCGCCCTCGGCCCGGCTGCGGGCCTTGTCCGCCCGGTAGAAGGGTTCGCCCAGATGGGCCAGCGTTTCCCGGTCCATGCCCCGGCCGTTGTCGGTTACGGTCAGCAGCACCCGGCCCGGTGTGCTGTGAACGGCCAGCCGCACCTGCCCTTTGGCGGCGCAGGCTTTTACCCCGTTGTCGCACAGGTTCACCAGCAGGCTTTCCAGCAGCACCTCATCGGCCAGAAGCTCCACCGGTTCGGCAGGGGGCAGCACCGTGAAGGTTACCTGCCGGGCCCGGGCCTTGGGGGCGATGGTGCGCTCCACCCGGTGCAGCAGGTCTGCAGCGTCCACCGGGGCCAGCTCCAGCGGTTCGCCGCGCAGCACGCTCAGCTTTAAAAGCTGCTGGCTGAGCGCCAGCACCCGGCGGCTCTCGAACAAAATGGTGTCGGTGGCTTCCATCAGCTCTTCCGGGTCCATCTGGGCCCGCTGCATGGTTTCGGCCCAGCCGCCGATGGCGGTGAGGGGGGTGCGCATCTCATGGGCCAGATTGTCGATCAGCTGTTGCTTCTGGCTGGCGGCGGTTTCCAGCTCGTCGATTTTGCGCTGCACCTGACCGGCCATCTGATTCATGGCACGGCCCAGCTCGCCCACCTCATCCCGCCGTTTGTCCGGCGCGCGGGCGGCAAGGTCGCCCGCCGCAATGGCCCGGGCAGTGCCGGTCACCTGGGCCAGCGGCCGGTACATCCGGGCCAGCACCAGATACAGGGCGATGGCGAATACCCCGCTTACCACCCCGCCGATGATGAGAAACAGCAGCCGGATGCGGGCCCACTCCTGATAGAACCCTTCCATGGGAAAGGCACAGGTGACGATGGTATCCGGCGAAACGGTGGAAAGCCGGGAGGAAACAAACAGCTGCCGACCCTCTTCGGTGGGCTGCACCAGATAGACCCGCTGGCCCTCAGGAACCTCCGGCCGGGTGCGCTCGCCCTCCACAGCAGGCAGGGTGGAACAGAGCACTGTGCACTGTTCCGCCACCTCCAGCGGGATGCCGCCGCCCGCATACTGGGTGGCATAGTATTCATACAGATTGGGCAGCGCCGCCGGGCGGGAGGAAGCCACAGCCTGGGCATCCTGCACAAGGCTCTGCATCAGGTACTGCTGCTGGGCCAGCGCCTCATTCACGGTGGAGGAAAAGTTCTGCCGCTGCCCCAGGCTGAACACCGCCCCGATGCTGCCCGCAAGGCAGCACAGAAACAGCGCCAGCGTGGCCAGATAGGTTTTCTGCCAGTATTTCAGGGTAATCTTTTTCATGAAAAGCCCCTTTCAGCGGGTGCTGAGCCGGTAGCCCAGCTTGTAAACGGTCTGAATGCGGCCTTCCAGCTCCAGCTTTTTGCGCAGCCGCTGGATGTGGGCGTCCACCGTGCGGCTTTCGCCCTCATAGTCGTAGCCCCAGGCAAGGTTCAAAAGCTTTTCCCGGCTGAGGGCCAGGTTCCGGTTGGTGATGAGTACTTCCAACAGGCTGTATTCCTGTGGGGTGAGGGGAATCTCCTCTTCGTGGAGAAAGACCCGGTGTGCATCCAGATCCACCCGCAGCCCGTCCAGCGTGAAGGTGCGGGCGGATTTGCCGCCCCGCCGCAGCACAATCTCCACCCGGGCCAGCAGCTCCAGTACCTCGAAGGGCTTCACGATGTAGTCCTCAGCGCCAAGGCCCAGCCCCTGCAGTTTATCCGACAGGCTGGTCTTTGCGGTCACAAAGATCACCGGCAGATCGACGGGCAGCTTGGCCTTTACGGCAAAGCCATCCAGCCCGGGGAGCATCACGTCCAGCAAAACCAGATCGAAGCTCTGGCTCCGGGCCAGCTCCAGCGCCTCGGGGCCGGTGAAGGCCTGGGCGCAGCTGTGGCCCACCAGCTTCAGATTGGAGCGGATCAGATTGTTGATGGCGGTTTCGTCTTCGGCGATGAGAATGTGTGCCATGGGGCGGGTCTCCCTTTCTGTGCCCGGCTGAGGGCGCCGGTATTAGCCGGCGCGAGATGAGAAAACGTCAATCTCTTATATCACACCGGCTTTGCCTTTATATTATAAAGAACTTGTTGCCAACTTGTCATGGCTTTGGGCAAATTACCGAATTTGCGCCAAAGAAATAACGATGGTCGACACGGCGGTGCAATCGTGCTATACTGTTGTGGCTTTGAAGTGTTGCCATTGGAGCCGAAAGGCCCCGGAAGTGAATTTCAGAAAAGAGGTTTTTGTGATATGTCGCGTTCCGTCAGCGCGGAAAATCAGATCACGCAGGGCGTGATCTGGAAGCAGATTCTGGTGTTCTTTTTTCCCATTCTGTTCGGTACCTTCTTCCAGCAGCTTTACAACACCTTCGACGCCATTATCGTGGGCCAGTTCGTGGGCAAGCAGGCGCTGGCCGCGGTGGGCGGCGGTACCAGCAATCTGGTGAACATCGTGGTCAACCTGTTCACCGGCATGGCTGCGGGCACCACCGTGGTGGTAGCGCAGGGCGTGGGCGCACGGGACCCGGAACGGGTGCGCAAGACCGTGCACACCTCGGCGGCCATGTCGCTGGTGGGCGGTCTGGTGTTCACGGTGGTGGGCATTCTGGCGGCCCGGCCCGCGCTGGTGGCCATGGCGACCCCGGACGATGTGATGGAATACGCGGTGCAGTATCTGATCGCCTACTGCCTGGGCATGATCCCCTCGTTTTTCTATAACGTGGGCGCGGGCATCCTGCGTGCGGTGGGCGACACCAAGCGCCCGCTGTATTTTCTGATCGTGGCCTGCTTGGTAAACATTGTGCTGGATATTGTGTTTGTGGCGGTGATGGGCATGGGCGCGCTGGGCGCGGGCCTTGCCACCATGATTTCCCAGTGGGTGAGCGCCGCGCTGGTGTATATCTCGCTGAGCGGAACCTCCGCCATTTATCGGCTGGACAAAACCCGGCTGGGCTTCGATCAGGCCAGCCTGAGCCGGGTGCTGCAGGTGGGCATCCCGGCGGGCATTCAGGGCAACATGTACGCCATTTCCAACGTGATCTTGCAAAGCTGCATCAACTCCTTCGGCACCGATACGGTGGCAGCCTGGACCAGCTTTTCCAAGGTGGACGGCTTTTTCTGGATGGTCAGCGGCGCTTACGGCATCGCCATCACCACCTTCGCGGGCCAGAACTATGGCGCAGGGCTGTACAGCCGGGTGCGAAAGAGTGTGCATGTCTGCCTTGCCATGTGCGCGGGCACCGCGGTTGCCATGAGCGTATTGATGGTCAGCTGCTCGGGCATTTTCCTGCGCATGTTCACCCAGGATGCGGCAGTGCTGGAGATCGGTACTGTGATGGTCCGCAACATGATGCCCTATTATGTGACCTTTGTGTGCATCGAGATTCTGTCCGGCGCAATCCGCGGCTGCGGTCAGGCGTTGATCCCCATGATCCTTACCGGCTGCGGCGTGTGCGGCCTGCGTATTCTGTGGGTGTTCCTTGTGGTTCCCTTCCGGCGGGAGATTACCACCGTTCTGTACAGCTATCCGGTGAGCTGGGTCATCACCAGCATCTGCTTTGTGGTGTATTACAAGTGCGGCAAATGGCTGCCGAAAGAGGATCGCAAGCCCGCCGAGGCGGTGCAGCAGTCAGCAGAAGCCTGACCGAAAAACCAATAAAAAAGAGGAAGCCTGCGGGCTTCCTCTCAGCCTGTAGAAAAACCTGCTTTGGCAATCAGGCCAGAGCAGGTTTTCTGTTTGAAAACAAGAAGACAGGTGG
>NZ_CAXSWZ010000041.1:0-21591 GCF_964241245.1 Allofournierella massiliensis | reverse complement strand
CATCAAGACGCTGCCGCTGCCGCCGCCCCGCTGCCGTTCAGTACCGCACCAACTGCCGCCGGCCAGCGCCGTATGCATTTGTCCGAATTTCTATCCCAAAAGACAAAACATACTGCTTCTTCTGTCATATAAAAAAAGCCCGCCACATTTTGGGAGTGAAATGTGGCGGGCTTTTTCCTTCGTTTTTATTCGTTTTCCCCGCTGGTTCTTGTATAAATACGAGTTGTGTTAATGCTGCTGTGCCCCAGCAGGCTGGCCAGATGTTCCAGATCCTGCTGACACTGGTAGAAACAGCGAGCAAACAGATGCCTCAGATTATGCGGAAAGACCTTTCGGGCAGAGACCTGCGCCTTTCTGCACAGAGCCTTCATCATCGCCCAGATATTACTGCGATTCACCGGTTTGCCTGAACGGGTTACAAAGATGCTTCCATGTGCAATTCCCCGTTCTCTGCAGTAGTGCAGGAGTTTTTCACACAGCCGCCGGGGCAGCAGGATGGTACGATATTTCCCCTTATTACAGATATCCGCCCGCCCCCTTTGCACCGCTTTCACCGTGATGAACCGCAGTTCGCTTACACGAATCCCGGTGGAGCAAATGGTTTCCAGCAGATGAAACAAGCGCAGATCTCCTTTCCGGCGAGCTGCGTGCAGGAGCCGGTAATATTCCTGCCGGGTCAGTTCCCGGCGCGGTTCTGAATAATCCCTTCGCTGTACCCGAACCGGACGCACCCGGCACTCCTGCCAGCCCATAAAATCGAAAAAGCCGTTTAGCGCTGCCAGTGCTACATTCACACTGGCCGGCGAATACCGCTCCATCAGCCATTGCTTGTAGCATACCGTTATTTCCTTTGTTACTGCTCTTCCTCCCACCCATTGCGCAAACGTGTAAAGCTGCTGCTGGTATCGACCAATCGTTTCTTTGGCCCGTTCTTTTTCAAACAGCTCTTTGGAAAAGCCAATGACAGCCATTTCCTCTATGATATGTTCCATGAAATGGTATCACCTCCGCTTTCACTATAGCATACGGTGTTACCGACAATGATATTTTTGCGGATCGACTATATTATCGAGCTATGCAATTGATCATTTCAAGAAATTACCGAAAATTCGCTCCATTACTCTCCCTCGTATCCGTTGGTCGCTGTTCCGTACCAGGAAAGTCGTTGTCCACATTCTTTACAAAAATTGCAGTATTCGAACTCAATTGCCTGTCTGCACCGGGGACATCGATATCGTTCCATCCTTATGGAGTACTCCCGAACAGTCATCGGTATTCGATATTGGATGCACTCACAGAACACTTTTGCTTCGAACATCGTTATCTGGTAATGCATCCTTCGCATTGCAAGAAAACTCACAATTTTCTTATGTATATTCCTATATCTGTGAATTTTCTGTCCTGTCTCCATGATAAATGTTGCTGCCACGCCTTATTCAAAACATTCCTAGTTATAGTTATGTTCTCATAACTCTCCTATACTTTTTCTATGTGTGACAAGTCAGAAATCTTGACATTTCTTTTGTTCATAAATCAAAAACTATCTTTTTCCGAACCAAGTCAGCTAATTTTTATACATCCATGTATCATCACCATTAGTGCTACTTACATATCTTACTGATGCATTCTGCATTTCAACAAAAGCTGTTACCCTTAAATAAAAGGGGGATGGTTATGGATTCATTAAAAACTGTAGATTATACACTCATCGCCAAAAGGCTCAAAGAAATGCGTTTACAACGCCATCTGCGGCAGAAAGATGTTGCAGAAATCATGAAGATGACGGAGAACTATATCAGCCGGTTGGAGTCAGGAACAGTTCCCATTCTTCTGGAAAACCTATATTCATTTGCCTCCATTTATCACTGCTCTGTTATCGATTTCCTTCGCCCGGAAGTGGAAAACCCTGACGATTATCTTCTTGCTGCAATTAATCAGTTAGCTGAACAAGCGACTTCCAAACAGCGAGAACAGATTTTCAAGATCATGCAGGTGCTTTTAGACGATAATACAACCCACTAAGTAAGGCTACTCTCTTCGTCTGCTGAACCATCCATAATAGATTCTGTCATCGCCAGCCTTTCACGACTTTCGCTTTGTCAGTATATTGCTTTGCTTCTGCAGACAAGATGGAAAATCCCTACACAGGAGGCGTACATGTGAGACAATATATTACCGATGCTGTTCTCCTGCTTGATGACATTTGCCAACAGGATTACAAAGTCTTTTACAACAAGGCCTTTCAAATGACTCACGATCCGGAAGAATCCCGAGACATCGTACAGGCTGCCTTTGAAAACACCTTGAAAATCATCCAGAAAGGGAAAACCATTCTCTCTACACGGGAGGACATTTCCCGCTACTTAATGCGCATTACCATCAATCTGGGAAAAACCTATTACAAAAAGAAATATCACCCGAATTTTCAGGTAGACAGCGTCGAGGACATGGAGCAGACCTTTGATGCTATGGCGCGCGAGAATTCACTTTTTGATTTTGATGACAAATATCGTGTGGTCGATTTGTGGGATTTGATTGAAAAAAGTTCCGCTAGACTTCCTAAGCGCTCTAAGGAATACTTTATGTGGCGTCTCTATTATGGACTGGACGACAACGAGATTGCGGTAATCATGGGAGTCAAGCGTGCCAGTTTGTGTGTGTTGAAAAACCGCACTTTAAACCATCTGCGAAATGAAATGAAAAAATGCCTGGGGGGTGACTGATGTGGCCACAAAGGAAGAACTTCTAGAAAAGCTGGACAAGATTGACGATGAGGAACTGGCACACATGCTGGCTCTGGTCGCCTATCGAGAAAGCCAGGAGGAGCTGGAGCAGTTGATTCAGTCGGAAGAGTATGCTCCGCCCGATGAGATCCAAATGCGGACCTTCCAGGAAAAATTTCATAAAGACAGTCAGCGAGCGTTGCATCGATCCAAAAATCGGGTAATTCGATGGGCGTGTGGGATCGCGGCAGCTGCCGTATTTGCTTTTGCTGTACCGATTTCGGCAGATAATGTCACTATTTTTGAACTGGTCGCACAGGTATTTACGGATTACAGCAAGATATCAGAACCCGAGGGTTATACGTTTTCTAAACCAGATGACTGGAATTGTGATTATTACCCCACTTGGATACCAAATTCTTTTGATTATATAGGAATTAGTACCCGTGACGCATCACAATGTCTCCACTTTGAATCGTCGACAGGGTTTATTACATTTGTATATACAACTGGTTGGACATCCGACTATGCAACTGCCGAAGAATCAGTAATGTTAAACATGAGTACGATCACATTGCACGGACAAACAATTCCAGTTTACATAAGTGAAGATGGTTCTACCAAAACCATATATATTCGCATGAAAAGTGGAACCATTATCATCGACGGAAAAATCACAAATCAACAACTCGACAAAATCGCTCAAAGTATTACAAATTTGCAATAGAATGTTATGTTTTTTTCTTTTTAAGACTTATAAACTATCAGAAAGCCTTTTTTCAAACTGATAATTATTGGAGGTATCAACATGTTGAAAAGAATCACTTTTCGCGGACTTAGCTTTCTGATTATTTGTATTTTGCTGTTTAGCAGTATCTCTTCCACCGCTTTCGCTTCAGATGATTGGCAAAGCAACTTTAAATTACCCAAATGGACATACATTACCTATGTAGGTGGTGGAGTATTGCAAGAGACGGATTCCTCGGGAAGACATAAGGTTGGTGGTGACGTAATTTTGCGCCATTATGACAACATTGCCGAACTAGAAGCTACCGTCCAACGCTATAACAATGGATGGCATAATACTAGTTATAAATGGTCTGACAGAGATAATGCTGGTGCTGGAGTTGCAGAATATATTTACTTGAATACAGGAACGTATCGAATGAGACTTGTTATTAAAGTATACTCTCCCTTTGGAGTACTTTTGGAAGAGACCACTTTGTATACAGACGAAACTATAATTTAACGTTGATTTGACTTTTTATTCGCGTGATTGGTAAATGAGTATTAGTAGTAAATGATTACAATTTTCCAAGAGCCATATTGACTCGTTAACAGATCAGGCTCCTTTTCATTACTCCCCCCTTTGGGGAGGCGATCGATTCTCCCATGGTAGGATTCTTTCATCACCTTGCATAGCTCAGAAAAGCTATCCGAACTACACACATCCTCAAGCGGAGCCGTACCGGATGCCAGAATACATCTCGCTGGACTGTTTTGCGTATTTTCCTTCCATGCTGAAACGGTAATTTGATGAATCCAATAATTGCCCGGATCATATACGTATCGGATAATTCGGTTTTGTTCAAACACTTCGCCAACGGAAAGATACCGCTCCATTGGGGCTTCGGCTGATTGTTCCCAGTCATCTTCGGACACCAGAAAACTGTATTCCGGAAAATCAATATCCAGAGAGAGCCCATCTTCTGTTTCAAAAACATGAAGGTGGGCATCTTTCCATAAAAACAGAGTTTGAATCACCCAATGCAGCTGCATCAAAGAGTAAGGCTTGGAATCCGCATTCGTCTGAAACAGGATGTGCCTACCAATTTTATATCCAGTATGGCCATCTTTCTGGAGATCACCGATTGCCCCGGATAGTGTTCAACGAAACTTTCCCGAAGCTTTTCCCGTGGATCTACATATTCCCCGTCGATTTTGACCAGACCCTCATTCAACGCCTGCACCAGATGGGATTGAAATTGCCTCACAGGGATGAATACTTCCGAAAAGAAGGAAACCTGCTCGCAAAAGTAGTTGAGGTGTGCAACTGTATCGCGGTGCCGTGGGGTAGTATAGGAGATACGTCCACATTTCTGCAGATAGCGTTCAATGATCGCAGTGCTGATTCCATGTGCTTCCAGCATATCGCAAATCCCGGTTTGAATGATGCGGTCTATCTCCCGAATATGCCTGGAAGTCATGCCATACAGCACAAACCCACATCGGGATTCATCATGCAGCACAACAATCGTCCTTCTTCGATTTACAATCATAATTGAAGCACTCCAGGTGTAAAACGGATCCACATCCTGATCTGCCTGAATAATGTCTTTTTTCAAAAACTCTTGCAATTTTTTTGTACATCCGATCTGCATTTTCCTTTTTCACCTACTTTTTGTGTAATTATTCCTTTATCATAGCAAATCCAATTCCTGTAAACCACGAATTCACAGATAAAAAGCAACCTTTTCCATTACTTTTTCTTCTTGCTCCGTTTTCAGTTTTGACCACAATGAAGGTCTATGAGGATACAGCGCAGAAGCAGGATCGTATATGGTATGGCTATCAGCCGCAACAGTTCTTCACGGATGTGTCGGCCAGATGGATGTGTCACCATTTTAAACTTCGGACATATTGGGTTGAAAAGGAATCGACCGGTAAATCTGGTACACACGGCCTGTAATTTGGTACACATCGGGGGGCTGAAACGGGCTGCAAATTCTTACCAATCCGGGATATTTCCGCTGTTCGTTTTCTGCAAACTATAGCAAACAGCACATCCCCCTCTGTCAAAAGTAGTGGGAAATGTGAATTGGACCGGCAAAAGCATTGACGGAATGATCGTGGTCACCAATGCTGATCGGGCATTGGAAGAATGCCTTATTTTCGACGGCCGGAGTCTAGATTGATTGTAATTGATTGTATATGATCGTAATTTCACGTCGCCAACTGGCATGAAAAAAGCATCCTGGGTGTTCTCCCAGGATGCTTTCTCATTTTTTATCCCTGTCTGATTTACACATCATCGCAGGCAGCGTATGCTCCCTCTACAGATGCAGCAATCTTTGATCGGTCTTCGAGCGCCTTTGCCCGTCTCGATCATTTTCGTGACCTCACGAAAATGATCCGATACCTCTACCCCACTGGTTTCACAGGACTCCATCGCCCGGGCAATTGCTTTGTCAAAGTTTTCCCAACGGCCATATCCAAGCAGTAACATCAGTTCACGTGCATACCAGAACTCAACACGAGCAGTTTCATCGCTATGAATAACGAGATCAAACTGTTCTTTAATTTGAGCAATTCTTTTTTTGTCCATTATTTTCCCTCCATATTATCAGGTCAAAATTTCAGAATATCGTCTACACCAGTGTTAAGAACTTTACAGTTTTTTCTATACTGTTCAATGAAACGTAGTGTTTTTTTCAGTCTGGTAATAATATTTGCACTAAATCCACCTTTCCCATCAGCTTAGCGTTAGTCATTCCAATCAATCATAAGGCGGAATAGTTTCTTATAGCTTACTGCCAGTATTCACCTCTCTCAACTTAAGTATAATTAAATCACGAAAGTATGAATAATTCAACGCATTTAAAAGAATGTCTTGGCGATTTATTCGCTATGAAAAGAACCTATGTTATTGTTAAGTACACGCCATTCGATGTTGAATTAGTTATCAATCATTTAACTCATGTCACATTTTTTGGCATGGTTACGAATGCTGCTCATAACTCTTATCCACATCAGTTGATCCACTTCTATGTATCTCCTGTCACACCTTTGATGGAGTGATTTCTTCGATAATAACTTCCCGACAGTTTTATTCTCACTCATTCAAATTAACCAGATATATTCACAGCGTACTGTCAAGGCACAGGCTATCGAAGCAAATAAGATTATACTTTCGAATACTTTCTGTGCACCTTTTCCAATGACCAATATGCCTATTTTCCTTTGGCAAGCGAATATTGAGAATATGCTAGTCACCACAAGGAATATAGTTCAGTTCTCGCATCACATGTTTCTCTGATCATATGTTCAAAATAGTGTTGATGACGAAAAAAGACGATACATGGTTGCAAAAACCATGTATCGCCAATATCTTCTTATTACAACTCCCCTATATCAGTAATGCTTTCATACTGCCTTATTGGAAGCTATCTCACAGCGTTTTCTTTATTTCCACCGAATCTTAATGCCAGAAGCGCGCTTTTCCGGGCCAATGGAACGCCGGAAAAGCGATTCATGGAGTTATTTCAGCTTTGCGCCATCCTGAAAAGCGTGACCCACAGCCTGCCCCAGCGTGCGGTAAACATTGTGGATGGGATCAAAGGTGATGGGCTGGAGCTTGTCCGGGTCGATTTTCCCGTCTGCATCCAGAATCGATTCGTCCGCGCTCACGTTGACGATCTCGCCCACCAGACGGCAGCTTTCCGGGTCGTAGCTCACCAGACGGCACTCCACCGCCATGGGCAGCTCTTCCACAAGGGGTGCATCCACAAACTCCGACCGGATCAGATGCCAGCCGGTCTTTTCCAGCTTGTCGGGCACCCGCTTGCCGGATTCAATGCCCACATAATCGCAGGCCACCACCTGCTCTGCCGTGGCCATGCTGACGGTAAATGCCTTGCGGGCCAGAATGTTTGCGGTGGTTTTGTGGCTGGCGCTGATGCACATGGTCAGCTCCTTGTCATCGCTGATGCCGCCCCAGGCTGCATTCATGGCATCCGGGATGCCGTTCTCGTCATAAGTGGCCAGAATGAAAACCGGCTGCGGATAGGTCCAGGGTTTGGCTCCAAAATTCTTGCGCATTCAGATACCTCCTTATCGTATGCAGTGCTTCTGCTTTCATCATAACGTGACGGACATCTTTTTGCAATACGGGGGATCTTCCCTGCTTCTGCCCGCAGGGTTCAACGGGCAAACGCAGGCAGGTCAGTCCGGATTTTCCGGGTAGAATTTCTTTTTGTAATATCCCTTTGCGCAGTAGATGGCCGCCAGCGGATTGTGGCCGGTCACCCGGTCCTTGACGGCCAGAACGGTAACGGGCGCTTCGGAATATTTGAAGAACAGGGTATCATGCCCCACACAAAGCCCCAGCAGGATATTGAATTCGGTTTTGGCTTCGTTCAGAGCCATGGCCTGCGCCACGGGATTGCACATGACCTCCCGATCCGCATGGCCGGAGGGGGTGTTTTCATCCTCAACGCCAATGTGCGCCTTGGGCACAGCGCCGTTCTTGCAGATTACGGAAACCACCTCGAATCCGTGATATTCCAGAATCTGTGCAACCTCCCGGCCTTCCCGATGGAGCCCCCGGCAAAAGGCGAAGCCGATCTTTTTATAGTTGCAGCGTTTCAGCAGATTGATGATCTCCACCATGCGGGTATCGTTGCAATAGCCTTCCGCTTCCACACAGGCGGACTGATAGGCAATGCGGTGGATTTCTTCCTTTTCATACTCCTTGAGGGCTTTGCTCTGCAGCTCGCTGTTTTTACTGGGGCAATCGGGCAGGGTTTTCTGCAGATCCTGCTGGGCGCACCCAACAAGGCCGCACTTGGCGCAATTGTACATGACAAATTCTCCTTTCCGGATCGGGTGGATCTGTTGAGCGATTCAGTTGTTTAATATCTAAACCATATATCTGTATTGTATCCTTTGGTCGGCGGTTTGTCAAACGGGGCAATCCATAAAAACAGCGGCCGTGCTCCCTTCTGGCTCCCCTTGCTTTCAAAGGAAACCGGTACAGCGCCACCCCCTTACAAAAGCGTACCGGCAAGCCGTTTTCGGAAGCGTCTGTTTTCGCATTTGGGATACAAACAGTCCCTCTTCCGCCGGGCACATTTCACAGGCTGGATGGGCAGATTTCTTTAAGAATTCCGGTACGGATTCCGCAGCCGGACGCGGTATGGAAAATCACACAAAATCCCTTTTCTCACAAGGCTTTTTCAGATTCCCGGACAAAAAGCCGGTGGGCATTTGTGAGAGAGAACGCCGCAAAAACAGGGGGTATTTGTGAGAAACTCGCCAGACCGTTGCAGCCTGGATCCGGCGGCCCGGCAGATTGTAAAACCGATGGGTAATTGTGCAGTGTTTGCGTATATTGCTGCTTTTTGAAAAACGGCAGCGGAACCGTTTCAAATTGGTGGGTGCTTGTGGCATGTTCCGTCCTTTCGATTTGCGCTGTTTCACGGGATGAATGCACACGGAAATTCCGATTCAGAATCAGCATAAGCGGAAAAGGGAAAGAACACGGAACCCATGGATCCGTTCCCAACCCGCAAAAAGCCCGCCCGGGTTCCATCAGAATCCGGGCGGGCTTTTCTTACCTGAAAATATACAGTTCTATTGAATCATGGTTTCTCAGTCCCTGGGGCGACGGGCCAGCGACGCTGCCATGCGGCGGTAGGTGTGGCGGATGCCACGGATGGCCACGCTGTATGCCATGATGTTTTCCGGCAGAGCCATGCCCACATAGCCGGAATCACCGATGTGATGGATATCAGTTCCGGTCATTTTGCAGGCCAGCGCAATCTGGCGGATGGTGGCGGTATCCGCCCCTTCCTGCGAAGTGCCGATGGCCGTAATGGTCAGGCAGCCCAGACTGTGGGCATAGCTGACCAGCCCGCGCACATACTCGGTGGTAATGCCGGGCACGGTGCCGGGGGCAGGCAGCAGAATAATATCCGCACCTGCAGCGGCAAAGGCGGCCACATCCTCTTTGGTGATGATGTTCTCGCCGCCCTCGCCCACAACACCGGAGGCGTGCATCTTGCCCGCTGCCAGCACGATTCCCTCGCCCACCTGAGCGCGGATGCTTTCCAGCGAGTGCACAATGGCCTCATTGCTCACCCCGTTGCCCGGGTTTCCGGTGAGCACAATCAGATCCACGCCCATTTCCATGGCACGCTGGGCGTTTTCCGCTGTGGCATAGCGGCCCCGGCTCATGGCCCAGATGGTTTCCTCGTTCTGAGCGCAGACAGCCGGATCCACCGGCTCCAGATTGATGCCGATCATCCGCCCGGTGAGTTCCTTCACCCGGCGCACCACGTCCTCGGGGCAGGTCTCGGGCAGGCCCACAATGCGGGGCTCCCACACGTCGAACATATTCAAAAGCAGCAGATCCGCGCCCATGGAGGCGGCAAACTCCGCGTTGGTCACATCGCTGAGCAGCGGCGGGGTGATGCCAATGGTCTCGGCGGCAAGCACCCGGCCCTCGCTGCCGGCCACCGCCTGCAGCAGTTCTTTCGCTGACAGCGAAGCCAGTTCTGCCGGAAGCAGATCCAGTACTCGTTTTGTCATGATGATACGCTCCATTCCTCCGCCATTTTCCGGCGGCTGATGATTTACCGGGAAATCCGCCCGGTTCGGTTGCTTTAAGTATGCCCCATGGGTTCGCAGCTGTCAACCGGTCTGCGCCGGGGCCTGCGACAAGACACAGTGTTTTCCTTTTTCTTACATTCTTTTTGCACACCGGGTCGCTTTTTGAAGTTTCTGCGGCATTTTTTCCATTCATATCCAACACTTTAACAAGATAAACAACTTTTCAACACTTGACGTAACAGTTGTTACGTTATAGAATAGACAGGCAGGGCAGACCGCCGGGTTTGCCCCCATTCTTTGATTCTGGAGGCCCGTTATGCCCAATACCCGCAACAGCGAACTCTGCCAGCAAACCAAGGACTCCATCGCCAATGCGGCAGTGGACCTGCTTCTGGCCGAACCCGAAGCAGAGCTCTCGGTCACCCGGCTGTGCCGTCAGGCCGGCGTATCCCGCAATGCCTTTTATCGAAATTTCGATGCCGTTGAAGAGGTGGTTGGATATTACCTGCGCTCCCGCTGGATCCGCTATGCTTCCTCGCTGCCGGATCGGCGGGATCTGCTGGAATCGCCGGGGCGGTATCTGATCATCTATATTTACGGCCAGCGCCCTCTGCTGCGCAGTTTACGGGAAAAGCAGATGCTGGGTGTGTTGGAAAAGATGTTTCTGGAGGTTCTTGGCCCGGACGAGGGCACTCCGCCCAGCCTGCGTTACCACCGCAACGGAATGGCCTTTCTGATTTACGGTCTGGTACGCACCATGATTGAAAACGACTTCACCGAAACCCCGGAAGAGGTTTTTCTTCTGATGGACTCGGTTTCCGGCAAATAATTTCCTCGGTCCATTTCCAGAGGGCGGCTCTTTTTTCGAGCCGCCCTCTTTTCGTTTGCACCGTTGTGTGCACAACCGCTCTTCCGGAGCAAAAGGTTTATGATAACAATAAGCCCCCGGGAGCTGATTCGCCCCGGGGAAGTTTCCCGCATATACTATGGATACCGGCGCTATGCGTGCGGTCATCCTGTACCGAAAGGCGGTATTTTTATGAAACAGCGGCTCTCCCGTATTCTTCCCTTCACACTCTTTCCAGCCATTGCGCTGGGAACCGGATGGCTTTCCAGTACGCTTACCCGATACGGGCTGGAAAATGTTTACCCCAATCTGCTCAAGTCTCCCCTCACCCCTCCCGGCTATGTATTTCCCATCGCCTGGACTATCCTTTACCTGCTGATGGGCATTGGTATGGCAATGGTCTGGAACAAAAGTCCACAGGATCGGGTTCCCACCCTGCGGCTTTGGGGCTTTCAGCTGGTGCTGAATTTCTTCTGGAGCATTCTGTTTTTCGGCTGGAACAATCCATTGGGTGCACTGCTCTGCCTGGTTGTGCTGTTCCTGGCAGTCCTTCTCATGACTCTGCGGTTTTACTCCGTAAGCCCCGCGGCTTCCTGGCTTCAGCTGCCCTATCTGCTGTGGCTGCTCTTCGCCGGTTATCTGAACGGCGCGGTATGGCTTCTGAACCGCTGACCGAACAGAAAAATCCCCCTCTGATTTCATCCATCAGAGGGGGATTTTTCTTGGTTTGCCTTACGCTTCCCACGCAAGCAGCTGAGGCCGGATGGATGCATCCAACCCAATCTCAAACATGCGGCGCCAGGGCATCCAGACCTGATGCAATTCCACACGCGGGGCAATGGAGGAAAGCTCCTCGCGGGTGAAGCGCTCCAGCTCCTGACGGACTTTGGCGCTCACCACGCCGTCCTGCTCGCGCACGTCAAAGTAATTCATGCCATACTGGCTCAGGATGCGGGTAATGCGGGCACGAACCATGCCGCAGTAACCGGCATCCTCAATATAGCGTTCCACCAGGAAATTCTGGTGGGACTGGGTAATGCCGAAATGATAGGCATCCACGCCTTCGGCAATGGCCGTACCCAGCGTATTGGCCGAGGTATTCCAGCCGGCATAGCCTGCCACCTTGTCCAGCAGATGGGCCCGGTTCAGCATCCGGATAAGCAGCATCTCGCCGCCGTTGCCATAGGCGTTATCGGCAATGGTAACAATGCGGCCTTCCCGCACCCGCTCTTCCACAAAATCCACCAGCTCCGGGAGGCTTCGTTCCACACAGTAGCCCCGCGCCTGAGAAGGCTGCTGCACTGCTTCTTCGATGCGCTCTGCCGGGGCGGTAACCGCCAGAATAATATCGGCGTTTTCGTAAGAATCCGTAATCTGGCACCCGGCAGACAAAAGCTGATTGCGAATGGTGGTATCCAGCGAACAGCCCTCGTAGATGGGGAGCACGGATTTGGCACCCTCTGCGGCATATTTCACATACACCTTGGGTTTGCGGCCTGCCATGTGGTTCAGCATGCGGGCCAGTAAAGTCAGGCCCACTTCATCCGCACCGGGATACATGAGCACATCCCGCATCAGACCCTTTCGGGCGATTCTGTCCCGAACCGACTGCTGATCCATTGCCGCGTAACCATAGGCGGCGGAATCGTCCTGCGGGATGACCAGTGCATCCAGCACGCCCTGTTCCACCAGCTCCAGCGCCCGGTAATTCTGCTGCAGATTGCAGGATCTGCGATCCACATAATCCTTCAGCTTATCCTGATCGATCTCTTCCAGCATCACCTTCAGCTCCTGGTCGCCGCAAAGGCCCAGACGGCTGCGGTGCAGCACCTCACCGGCCCGGTGAATCTGTTCGCCGTACTGCTCGTAATAATCCGGTTCCTCGTCGTCGCTGGAATAGTCCGGGCAGCGCATGACCACCTGAAAGCCATAGATCAGAAGGCGGGGATTTTCCTGCTTCAACCGGCGAATGATATCCATTCGCGGCTCCAGCTCCTCCGGTGTTTTGTGGTGGATACGGGAGGGAACCAGGCCGCCATAAAGCAGCGTATCCAGCGAAAGCACCAGCCCGTCCGCATCGCGGCAGGCGTTCAGCAGGAATTGGTCCACCTTCTCCAGGTCGGCAGGCTGCTTTTTATCGCCCAGTGTTTCGGGCACCACCAGCTCCACCCCGTCATGCTGGAACAAATGCTGTGGAAACAAGCGGTTACAAGGCCGTTCATCCAGCGGCAGCAATACCAGCTTCAGCTTTCTGTTCAACATGTTTTCATTCCTCCTCGGTATGTGCGCTCCGGCAAAAATCCGAACTTGCCGTAATACTCCTTCAGGATTGTCCAGTCAATGCACACTGTATGCGCACCCAGTGCACGCAGCTGCAGCAGAGAACGCTGCAAAAGCAACTCGCCCAGCCGGCGGCCGCGCACTCCGGCCGCGATGCCGATGGGGCCAAGACCGGACCGTCCCCCCGGCTGCACAGCAATTTTGCAGAAGCCACATACCGCACCACCGCGCGGCTGCAGCACCATAAGTTCCGACGGATTCCCGCCTGAACCCAGAAAATCTTTTATCTCTTCCAGCCATCGGCCCGGGAATTCCGCCTGCAAAAAGTCCAGCAGCTGCTGTTCCTGGCCGTGCATCAGCGGTTCCACCGAATAGGGCTCGAAACCGGTCGAATCAAAGGAATCGATCAGGGGATCGTCCGTCACATCGGCTTCCAGATCATAGTGTTCATCCACACACATCTGATAGCCCCGCTTAACGAAAAAGGCAAGTTTTTCCGGCGAAGGCTCCGGCACGCCGGAAAAGAGATTGCACACGTCCTGCCCCAGGAAAATCCGTTCGATCCCACGGTTTCTCATGGTCTGCTCAGCCGCCTTCAGCAGGCAGCTGCCCCAGCCACGGTTCTGAATCTCCGGATCCACCAGAAGCATGCTCACACAGCCCGCACCGCCATAGGGGGGATCCCCCGGTGCAAACTGCTTGGAAACCACTGCCCCCAGCAGACGGCCATCGCCTGTTTTCAGGCAGAGCGTTCCTTCTGGCAGCAGGGCCGGATCCCGAACTGCAACCTGCTCCAGGCGGGCCTTTCCCCAATCGTATTGGGCGGGCAGTGTGCGCTGCAGCAGCCGGTGCAGCGCCGGCAGTTCCTCCTCTGTCAGGGGGCACAGCGCCGCAGACCGCTGTGCATGGGGCCACCAGCCATCCTGTTCCAGATAGCTCAGGTCAAACAGCATGCACCGCCCGGTTTGTGCAAAGCACATCCGGATCGCCTGCTCAATCCGCCGAGGCTGAGGCCGATACTGATCCAGAAACAGGCTGGCCGTAACCGGCGCATCTTCCAGGATCACCTGCTTCGCAAGCCGGGCCGCTCCTTCCACACTGTACCAGAAGGCGGGCCTGTGCGCCGCCTCCTGCTCCGTAATTTCCGGATAATAGCAGCCGGAGAGCAGATTGTCCACCAGATGGGCGTACCCTGCATGCTGGTATTTCTCTGTGCTGGCAAGGCCGTATTCCTCCGGCACATGGCGCACAGACGCCCAGTTCGCACCTACCTGGTCATACAGCGGATACCAGGAACCGGTATAGTCCAGCAGCACCCGGCCCGGGAACCGATGTACAAGAGCGCTCATCCGTTCCATAAAATCATGGATGCACTCGGCACGGCTGGTACGGAACGCGTCAAACAGGGGGCCGGGAACGGCCCTGCCCTCCTCGATCCGGTAGACCGATTCGGGCCACCCTTCCGTATCGCCTGCAAGCCGCTGCACCGCTGCGCGGGTGCGGGGGCCAAAGTCTGAACAAAGGCCCACATACCGTACCCGATCCAGCACCAGCCCCGCCACCGGATACCGTTCCAGAAGCTCATCGGCCAGATCCAGCAGGTACTGCTGAACCTCCGGATGCATGGGATCCAGAAAGAGCTCACCGAAATCGTCAATGGAGCTCACCGTCTGCAACCCCTGCGCATCCATCACCGGGCGGATACAGGGCGCACCCTGTGCATCCAGCCCATAAACCTGTGCCTGCCATTCCGGATGCAGGAGCGCGGGCATCCCGGGCTGCGGGTGATTCCGGTTTCCGCCCACGAAAACATCCAGCGCGGCAAACAGGGCCAGGCCCTCTTCCCGGCAGATTTCCACACATTGTTTCAAATAGTCCACACCGGGCGCAAAGGCCGGGTCATACTGGCTGTAATGGGGAGCCAGCTTGCTGGGATACAGTGCAAATCCGCTGGTATCCCGCACACTGAGCAGAACCGCATCCATTCCCGCCTGAGCGCAGCGCCGCATGGCTGCCCGGAATTGATGCGCATCCGCAATGGTCGCCTTATTTGCCTGGATCTCGATCCAGACGGAATATACAGGAAGCATCCTTTCCTCCCCCGATCAGCCCTTCACCGCGCCGCTGACCGCTTCGATGTAGTTTTTCTGGCACAGGATGAACACAACAATGACCGGAATCACCGAGATGATCGCTCCTGCGGCAATGTAACCGAACTTGTAGTTGAACGAGCCGTTCAGATACTGCAGCGCGGCCGCCAGCGGATATTTCGCAGGATCCTGCAGCACAATGATGGGCCACAGGAATTCGTTCCAGCGGCTGATGAAGTCGAAGATGATCACGGTGGATACTGTGGGCATGATGCCGGGCAGCATGATCTGCCACCAGATCCGCAGTTCTCCCGCACCATCGATGCGGGCCGCCTCGATCAGGTCCTTGGGAACGCCCATATAACCCTGCCGCAGCAGAATAATGCTGAACACCTTAACCGAACCCACAAGCACAACGCCCGCCAGCGTGTTAAGCAGGTGCATGGCGGAGATGGTGAGATAGTTGATGATCATACCTGCCGCGGCGGGAATGATCATGGAGGCCAGCAGCACACCCAGGATGAAGTTTTTGCCCTTAAAACGCATGCAGGCCAGCGGATAGGCGCACAGTGCCGAAAGGATCACGTCCATGGCGATGCTGGCCACCGTGATGATGATGGTGTTCAGCAAATATCGGGGCACCGAAAGAAACTCCCACACGCCGATATAGTTTTCCAGCGTGGGATTCTGGGGAATCAGGCTGATGTCATAGATATTCTGGCCGGAACGGAACGAGGCGGCCAGCAGCCAGATAAAGGGGCCGGCACACACAATGGCGATGAGAACCAGCATCACATAGGTGAGTACCGTATTGATTGCCTTGCGGCGTTTTTTTGCCTGAATCATGCCAGACCACCCTCCTCTCCTTTTCTGCCATAGAGGAATACCACAATACTGATCACACCGGTGATCAGGGCCTGCACGAAGCCGATGGTGGCCGCATAGCCGAATTCAAAGCTGTTGAAGGCTTTATAATAGGAGTAGTAGGCAATGACCATGGTGGCGGTATCCGGCCCGCCCTGGGTCAGCACAAACACCGCGTCAAACACGCCTACTGCCGAAATGACAGAGTTAAGGCTGCAGAACCAGATATACGGCTTCAGCATGGGCAGCTTGATGTGCCAGAAGGCTTTGGCCGGCGTTGCGCCGTCCACATAGGCTGCCTCCACGATTTCCTGCGGGATGGACTGGAGCCCCGCCAGGTACATCATCATGTAATAACCAAGGCCCTGCCATACCGTGATGAACATAATGCACAGCATGGCGGTTCTGCTGTCGGTCAAAAAGCCGAGGGAGCTGGAGATAAGCCCCCATTTTTTCAAAAGAGAGTTGATCAGTCCGCTGGGGTCAAACAGGAAGCCCCACATGATGGAAATCGCCACCATGGAGGTGACCACCGGGATGTAGTACAGCGTGCGGAACACCGTAATGCCCCGCAATTTGCGGTTTACCAGCACCGCAAGCATGATGGACAGAATCTGGATTACGGGAACCACCACCACAAACAGGATGGTGTTCACAATGGCCGCCTGGAAGTTGCGGTCATGAAATGCGGTGACAAAGTTTTTCAGTCCCACAAATTTGGTGGTGCCAAGCACCGAGTAATCAAAGAACATCAAGGGCAGACTGCCCAGGATGGGCGCGAATACAAACACGACCAGCAAAATCAGTGCCGGCGCCATGAACAGGTACGCCAGCAGCGTTTGCCGGGTCTGCAAACGCATGGGCCGCCGCTTTTTACCGGAAACGGCTGCAGTTGATGTAGGCATTTTCATTATAGCTTTTTCCCCCTTGTTCCGCAAACCGAAAAGCCCGTTGGGCCCTTCCGACGGGCTTTTTTCACCCTTCAAAGGATCTGCTGAGATGATGGGGCGGCCAGCCCCTTTTAAAAGGGCCGCCAGGGGCCCGGCACTACCCATGAGCTCCCTGGCGGCATTCATTGTATTTTTCGATCTTTGGCCGAATGGTTTAGCCGGCGGACTGCGCCAGAATATCATTCACGGCCTTTTCGCCGTTGTCCAGTGCGGTCTGCGTATCGGTACCGTTCTGGATCACGGCCTCCTGGATCTGGTTCACAGCATCCTGGATCTCGCTCTGACCTGCAGTGCCCAGAGAGTAGTCCTTGGAGGTCTCGCTCACTTCCACGGACATGATGCGGGCCTGACCTTCCAGAGTCTCACTGTCAGACAGGAAGTATTCGTCCTGGCTGGCCTTGATGGTGGAGGGGAAGATCGCGGTCTGCTTGCAGAACTCCAGCTGGCATTCGTCGCCGGTGATGTAGGCGGCAAACTTGATGGCCTCTTCATGGTGCTTGCTGGCCTCAGGCACAACCAGGTTCATCAACGCATTGCGGGAGAAGCCTTCACTGCCGGTGAGCGGGGCTGCCACACCGATGTTCTCGTACACATCGGGTGCCTCATCCTTGATACGGCTCAGGGAAGAACCGGAGGAGCTTACGATGGCCAGCTGGCCGGTCTCAAACAGTTTCAGCTCGGTATCCCAGTCGCCCCACTTGCTGTTCTTGGGCAGGATGTCCTGATCGGTGAGCTCCTTGAAGCTGTTCAGCAGATCCACGGTATCCTGGGTGTTGAACGCTGCAGCGGTGTTGTCCTCGTTCAGAATGGAAACGCCCTCTTCGAACATCAGGTTGAAGAACTCCGGCGGATTGTACAGGTAACCAGCTTCTGCTGGATGGAATCATAGGGCAGGTCCACCCAGTTGATGGTAACATTCGGGTTTTCCTGCTCGTATTTGTCGATCAGGCCGTTCAAAAAGTCGGTAAACGTGGGCTGCAGAGCAATGGTCCAGAACTCCAGCGTAACCGGTTCCGCTTCAGATCCGGACGCTGTGGAACCGGATGCCGCCCCGGACGCTGCCGTGCTGGTTTCCTGTCCGCCGCCGCAGCCGGTCAAAGCCGTGGCTGCAAGTGCTGCCGCGCACAAGCCGGCTGCCGCTCGTTTCCAAAACTTTTTCATTTGTGTGTCCTCCTTTGTTGCTGTTGATATCCTTAAACGCTTCCGTTCGATAATGCCTGTACCTTTTTTATCCGTCGCGGAACCGCCTAATTCATAAAACTGCCGGGGTCGCATTCACGGCCCACAGATTGTAGTTCAGTGTTTCAATGCTGCTGTTGTCGAAATATGCGAAGGGCAGCCGCTCCCCTTCCAGCTCTTCAATCCGCTCGGTCGCACCGTTCAGATAATCGCGCAGCCGTTTTTCCGTTTGCTGAACGCGTCGGCGCAGCCCTCCCAGACGAATATCCTGTACCTCAAAGCCAAAGGCTTTGTTTTCCGCCATCCACTGCTCTTCCAGTGCATCTGCGAAGGTGTCCAGCCGTTCCAGCAGTTGCGGGATTTCATATTCCGTGATCTGGCGCAGCTGCTCACGATCCCCGCTGTCGTATGCCCGTTTGATGTTCCGCCCAAGGGCTGCCTTCTTTTCCAGCAGCATGCTCAGTGTTTTCTGGGTGCGGAACAGTCCGGCATATTCCCCGGCGATGGATTCCACCCGCGCCAGCTCCCGGGCCGCTTGTGCATAGAAGGCTTCCACGTCCTCCGGAACCAGTGAATCATAGGTGCCCAGCAGCGGGTCATTATATAAAAGGAATTTGCTTGCATTGCCATGCACTGCCGGATCCGGGGAGAACATGCTGGGGCGATCCAGCTCCAGAAAGTCCGAAAAGCGGACTCCAGTCAGAATTTCAAATCCTTCCCGCTCGCCCGGCTGGCCCCAGGCCAGCGCAGCATCGGCATAAAGCACCGGAAGGATGGAAAACATACTTGCCTCCGCTCCGTTATCGCCCCAGGCCGTGATTACCACCGATTCCACCTGCTCCTTAATGCAGGCATTCAGGGCATCCCGACCGGCTTCGATGCTGAACGCGTTGCTGGGGGTAAATCCGCTCCATTTCCAGGCTCCGCCGGCGAAGGCAACCCTGCCGGCCATCTGCCTGTGTTTTTGCAGCATGGTTTCGTAGCGGGCCTGCCCCACATGGAAGTAGTCCCAGAACGCCAGCTCCACCTGGGGTGGAATCTCCGGCTGACATTGCGCGCTGGCGCCTTCGGCAGCTTTGTCGTAACTGCCATAGGCCAGGTTGAAGAACATATCGCTCCACATCTGAGCCTTCAAGCCGTATTTTTCGCAGAGCCCCAGCACCCTTGTCAGATGCTCCTGAAGGATCTCAATCCGGGGACGGTATCCGTTCTGATCCAGATACTTTCCCGCACCCACCAGCGCCGCTTCATCCATGCCGATGTTCACCTTACGGGTTGTAAAGCAGTCGGATACGGTTTTTAAAAGCCGATCCAGCAGATGATAGGTTCTTTCATCCCCTGCCAGAAGAATGTCGCCGGTGTCGTTGATGGCATCGTATCGCTGGTAGCGCATGATCTGGTTCAGGTGAGCCAGCGTTTGCAGATACGGCCGAAGCTCCACGCCCAAGCTTGCCGCATACCGATCCAGTTCCTGCAGCTCCTTCTTGGTCATGGCTCCCCGCTGGTAGCCGAAATACGGTTCCCCGTCCAGCTGAATGGTATCCTCCATATACAGGCCCACAAAGCTGTAACCCATCAGGGCGCTCAGGCGAATCAGGCGGCGGATGGCCTCCGGCTTCATCACCGCATTGCGGGACAGGTCTGCCATCACGCCGAATTCCTGAAATGCACAGTGCCGCTGCAGCGTGAAGCAGTCCTCCGTGTGGCTGCAGGCATCCAGAACTCCGCGGGCCAGATCCGTAAGGGTATGGTAGCCGATGTGGATTCTGTCCCCTTCCGCCTTTATGGAATATCCCGGTTGACTTTGCTCTTTCGCATACACCTGCCGGTGCCTTTCCCCGCGCTCCACCAGCGGCAAAAGCTCGTTCAGAGCCCGGGCCGCCCGTGCACAGGTATCCGGATGAATGCTCCAGCTCATAATGGCAAGACTTCCTTTCCGCAGGGTTTTGCGCCGTGTATCTTGCGTCCCCTCTTTGCCCCAATTATACCCACCGCACCAATGGGATTCAATAGATTTCACCGATTCTGAAAGAAGTTACACGCCTTTGAAAGTAGTTTCTGTTTTCGGGTGCTTTCGCAAAACCAGGAATTCATCCGGCACCATCATTTCGACCATCAACCCCCTCTATCTATTCCAGTTTTACGTCAATATGCACACTTTTTCTTTGAGTTCTGTGCATTTTATTATTTTCAAAGCAATAATTTGCTTGTATTTTCGGCTCTGTCATTTGTATTTTTTGTCGATTTTCGCGCATTGTTTTTTCTGTCTTTCGGTTTTATAATTAAGTCCATGTTTTGAATGTTTTCTCACAGGCGCCCCCGCCGTTCCCCCGCACAAAGGAAGTGACCCCCATGCAATATCGCAGAACTATTCAGCAAATCATGGACTCTTACAATCAGATGACCCAGGTGGAGCGCACTGTGGCCGATTTCTTTCTGAACAACACAAAGCCTGTGGATCTGGCGTCCAAAAACCTGGCCAAGCTGTTGTATGTATCGGAAGCAACGCTCTCCCGTTTCGCCAAAAAATGCGGCTATAAGGGTTACCGGGAATTCAGCTATGAATATGAACGGGAGCTGAGCGGCGCGGAAAGTGAGCGCCAGCCCGGCGAAGCAAACTCCCAGGTGGAAGGGCTCTATGGCCTTTTAATGGAGAACAGTTTTTCTTCCATCGACAATACCCAGATGCGCCGCATTGCCGCCATGATGGACGAAAGCCGCCGGATTTTCATCTTTGGCATCGGTCATTCCGGGCTTGCCGCCCAGGACTTTCAGCTGCGGTTCATGCGCCTGGGACTCTGGATTCAGGCCGTGAGCGATTCCCAGCTGATTCAGATCACAGCAGCGCTGGTGGTGCCCGGCGATCTGGTGATTGCCTTCACCATGAGCGGCAGAACCTCGGAAATTACAGGCGGCATCCGCATGGCCAAAGCGCGGGGGGCGCGAACCGTCCTGTTTACCGGCGGCCCTGCACCGGATAAATCCGACAATATGCCCGACGAAATTGTCCACCTGATTTCCCTTCGGGAGATGGGGGGCGGACTGCGCATTTCCCCTCAGGTGCCGCTGCTGATGCTGATCGACACCCTTTATGTGACCTGTCTTTCCCGAAACACCTACAAAAAGGCGGAAATCAGCCGCCATGCGGATTCCATGGTGGCCCGGGAAAAGCCCCAGCCCAGCCTTTGGGACCCTGGGGAAGAAAAGGAAATCTGACAAAACAAAAGTCCCCTGCTCAAGATGAGCAGGGGACTTCAGCCTGTAGAAAAACCTGCTTTGGCAATCAGGCCAGAGCAGGTTTTCTGTTTGAAAACAAGAAGACAGGTGGA
>NZ_CAXSWZ010000040.1:0-21768 GCF_964241245.1 Allofournierella massiliensis | reverse complement strand
GCCCCTTAAGGGGCTTTGCTAGTATAATGCCCTTATAGGGCTTACTCAAACCACCGGCTAAGCCGGTGGTTTTGATTATGGGAAAGAAAAATCAGGCTTACAAGTCATCCACCAGCGCGGTGCTCTTGGCGTAGGCGGTGCTTTTGGCCTCGAAGAAATCGGTCTTGACCATGTTGGCGTTGGAGTACTGGCTCACCCAGCTCATGGAGGCGGGCTCGGTCTGGTTGTCCTCAAAAAGAGGCCCGAAGCCGAGGCCGGTCCAGCGCAGGTTGCCCAGATACCGGATGTAGTCGGTGACCATCTGGCGGGTCAGGCCGGGGATGGCGTCCCCGATCACATAGTGGCCCCAGGCGATCTCCTGCCGCACGCCCTCTTCCAGCATTTCCTTCAGCACCTGCACATTCTCCGGGCAGAACAGCTCCGGCTCCTCCTTCTGCAATTCCAGCAGAATGTTCCGGAACAGCCACAGGTGGGTGTTCTCGTCCCGGTTGATGTACCGGATTTCCTGCGCGGAGCCGGGCATCTTGCCGTTGCGGGCAAGGTTATAGAAGAACATGAAGCCGCTGTAAAAGTAGATGCCCTCCAGAATGTAGTTGGCCATCATCACCTTCAGCAGGGTGAAGGCGTCTTTGTTCTGCTGGAACTCGTTGTAAAGGTCACCGATGAAGGTGTTCCGGCGCAAAAGGTGCTCGTCGGTTTTCCACTGGTAGAGGATGTCGTTGCGCTCCACCGGGCTGCAGATGCTGTCCAGCATGTAGCTGTAGCTCTGGCTGTGCACGCACTCCTGAAAGGCCTGAATGGACAGGCACAGGTTCACCTCGTTGGCGGTGACGTATTCCCCGATGTTGGGCAGATTGGCGGTCTGGATGGAGTCCAGAAACACCAGAAAGCTGAGGATCTTGTCGTAGGCGGTGCGCTCGGCGGCGGAAAGGTTCGGGTAATCCCTGGTATCCTGCGCCAGATTGATCTCCTCGGGAATCCAGAAATTGTTCATGGCCTGCCGGTACCAGTCGCTCACCCAGGCATAGCGCATGTTGTTGAAGTCGTTCAGGTTGGTGGTGTTGCCCCCGATCATCCGCCGCAGGCGCACGTCGGTGTCGCCGCCCGGGTTGAAGAGGGGCTTTTTGATCAGCTGGGTCATGGTTCACACTCCTTCAAAGCTCAGGAAGAGCAGCTCTCGCACTCTTCCACCTCCAGCGATTTGCTGCGGATGTAGTAGATGGTCTTTACGCCCTGTTCCCACGCCAGCAGATACAGGTTCAGCACCTGACGCAGGGTGTAGTCGTTGGTGATGTACAGGTTCATGCTCTGGGCCTGATCGATGTGCCGCCCGCGCACGCCCGCCGCCCGCACGCTCCAGCTCTGGTCGATCTGGTGGGCGTTCTTGTAATACCAGTAGGTGCGCATGCCCAGCTCCGGGGCCACCCGGGGCAGCATGCTGCCCTTTTTCTCCTCCAGGAAGAAGCGCTTCATCACCGGGTCCACGCCCGCGGTGGTGCCCGCCAGAATGCTGGTGGAGCTGGTGGGGGCCACCGCCAGCAGATAGGCGTTGCGCATGCCCTGCTTTGCCACGGTGGCGGCCAGCTGCCGCCATTCGGGGCTGTTATAACCCCGCTTTGCAAAATACGCGCCGGTCTGCCAGTCGCTGCCCTCGAAGGCGGCGTAGCTGCCCTTTTCGGCGGCGATGGCGCTGCTGGCGGCGATGGCCGCTTTGTTGATGGTCTCGAACACCTCGTCCACGAAGGTCAGGTGTTCCTCGCTCTCCCACCGGATGCCCGCCTTGGCCAGCATGTGGTGGTAGCCGCTGACGCCCAGACCGATGCTGCGATACTTCCGGTTGGTGAGTTTGGCGTAGGGCAGGGGATAGAAGTTCAGGTCGATCACGTTGTCCAGTGCCCGCACCGCGGTGGCCACCACCTGATTCATGTAGGCCTTGTTGGTCACCGGCAGGTTGCCTAGCGACAGGCTGGCCAGATTGCAGACCACGAACTCGCCGGGGCGGGTGGTGGTGACCACCACCGGGTCGCCCTGTGCGGTGGAAATCTCGGTGCTCACCGTTTCGATGGGGGCCATGTTCTGGGCGATCTCGGTGCAGAGATTGGAGCAGTAGATCATGCCCGCGTGGCCGTTGGGGTTGGCCCGGTTCACCGCGTCCCGGTTGAAGGTGAAGGGGGTGCCGGTCTCCACCGCGCTTTTCAGAATCAGCCGCACCAGCTCCTTCACGGTGACGGTGCGCTTCTGGATGCGGGGGTCGGCCACGCAGTCCCGGTAACGGGTTTCCCATTCCTCGCCCCAGTAATCCTCAAGGCAGTAGCCCTTCACGGTGAGAATCTGGTGGGGGCACATCAGGTGCCAGGGCGCGTCCAGATTTTCCTTCGCCAGCTTCCAGAACAGATCCGGGTAGCACACCGCCGGGAACACGTCGTGGGCCTTCATCCGGTCGTCGCCGTTGTTGGTGCGCAGCTGCAGAAACTCCGGCAGATCCTTGTGCCAGGCGTCCAGATACACCGCAACCGCGCCCTGCCGCACGCCCAGCTGATCCACCGCCACCGCGGTGTCGTTCACAAGGCGAATCCAGCGGATGACGCCGCCGGCCGCGCCCTCAAAGCCCCGGATGCTGCCGCCCGCGGCCCGCACCTTGCCGAAGTAAAGGCCCATGCCGCCGCCGAACTTGCTCACCTGCGCAAAGTTGTCCACGCTGCGGTAGATGCCCTCCAGGCTGTCCGGCACCGTGTCGATGAAGCAGCTGGACAGCTGGTGGTAGGGCTTGCGTGCGTTGGACAAAGTGGGGGTGGCCATGGTCACCTCCATCCGGCTGAGCATGTCGTAGAATTTTTTCACCCAGCCCGGCCGGTCGGTTTTTTCCTCCATGGCCAGATGCAGCGCAATGCCCAGAAACATCTCCTGGGGCGTTTCCAGCGGCACATGCTGCCGGGTGTGGATCACATACCGCTTGAGCAGAAGGTCGAGGCCGGAATAGGTGAACAGCTTGTCCCGCTCGGGGCAGAGGAAGGCTTCCGCCTCGCTGATCTCGGCCCGGGAATAGTGCTCCAGAATGTAGCTGCCGTAAAGGCCCTCGTCGGTCAGGTAGCGCAGCTTGTCGTACAGGGTGTGGATGCCCCGGCGGGAAAGCTCGGTTTCCAGCCGCAGCGTGAAGGAGAGATTCAGCAGCCGGGCGGCGATGAACTCCCACCTGGGTGCGTCCGGGCTTGTCAGCTCCACCGCCGCCTTGGTCAGGGCGGCCAGCAGCTCGGCGGCGTCCATCTCGGGCTTTGCAAAGCCCGCAAACCGGGCGGCCAGCGCGGTGAGCGGGTAGGAGAGCTGGTCGAAATCCTTCTGGATGCCCACAAGGCAATCCTCCAGCCCGGGGGCGTTCACCTGCGCCGCAATGCTCTGGCGGGCGGCGCGCAGCTCCGCGTGGCGGGAACGGTAAAGAATGTAGCTTTTGGCCGCCTCAAAGTGGCCCTGCTCCATCAGCGCCCGCTCCACCTCGTCCTGAATCTGCTCCACCGTGACCAGCTCGCCGCTCAGGCGACGGGTCACCGCGTCCAGCAGGCCGGCCAGCTGCTCCACGCTGGGGGCCTGCCCCACGCTGGCAAAGGATTTTTCCATGGCGGCAAGAATCTTGCCCCCGTCGAAGGCCTCGGCCTGGCCGCTGCGCTTTTGAATCTGCATGGTGTGTCCTCCCGTGAATCTCTCAGGCACTACCGCACAATTCACGGCGAACACCTCAGACGGTGTATCACGCCAAAATTTTCCGTGCTATTTTCCAAAAATGCTCGCCAAGCCACCAAGGCTTGCCTGCGCTTTTTGGTTCATATCACAAAAAATTTTCCGACGCGCTCCACCATCTGGAATTGTGCGGTAGTGCCTTCTATTTTGCAACGTTTCCTATTATACACCACATCTTGCATCTGCTTCAATGCGCAAAACCCATATCTGGTGTGTGAATTATACCGAAATAGTGTACAAAACGGAGAAAATAAACCGGTACCAAAAACGCCCCCCGGGGTGACAGGCTCCCCATGTTCTGTTAGAATAAAGAAAACGAAACAAGGGGAGGGGAACGCCCATGAAACCCAGCGTGGGAATCTGGCCCTGTTTGAACCGGGACGCCATCAAGTCCATCGCCATGGCCACAATGCTGTTGAATCACATCGCCAACGCCCTGCTTTCGCCGCAAAGCCCATGGTTTGAGCCGCTGGTGAACATCGGCTACTTCACCGCGGTGACCATGTGCTATTTTCTGGCCGAGGGCTACCAGTACACCCATGACCGCAAGGCCTACGCGCTGCGGCTGCTGATTTTCGCGGTGATCGCCCAGATTCCCTACCAGCTGGCACTGGGCTTTTTCCAGCTGAACATGCTGTTCACCCTGCTGGTCTGTCTGGGAACCGCCCATGTGGCCCATGAAATGGCCACCCGGCCCGGCGAGCGGCTCGGGCGGAATTTCGCGGCGCTGCTGGGGTTGTTCTTTGTCAGCCTGTTCATGGACTGGGGAACGATGGCTCCGCTGTTCACCTTCATATTCTGCAGCTGGCGGTACGGCAAGTTCGGGCTGGGGGGCAGACGCAGCGGGCTGGCGCTGGTCTTTTTGGGGGACGCGGTGATCTTTTTCTTCCAGAGCCTGCCCGCAAACTGGACGGTGCACACGGTGCTGCACACGGCGGCAAGCTCGCTGGGCATCCTTGTGGCAGGCGCGGTGATCCTTCTGTTTTATAACGGCAAGCGGGCCGAGCACGGCCGCACCTTCTGGAAGTGGTTTTTCTATCTGTTCTACCCGGCCCATCTGGCGGTGCTGGCGGCGGTGAAGCTGCTTGTCTTACAATAATAAAGAAAGAAAAAGCTCTGCCCGTGGGTTTTCCACAGGCGGAGCCTTTTTGTGTTGAAAATGAAACGGAGAACAATCAGCCGTTTGCGCCCAGGGTCTTCACGTCGTCGTTGTCCGCGAAGGCCACGGCGGCAAAGCCCTGATTTTCCAGCGCGCCGAACTGCTTGCCCAATTTTTTGGCCTGAGGCAGCACGGTCACGGTGTAACCCTCCCGCAGGGTGGCCGCCTTGGCCAGAACCTGAGCGAAGTCCGCGTCGGGCAGGTAGAGCAGGGCCATCTTGGGCTTCTGGGCCGGAATGGCGAAGCCCTGCTCGGCCAGAATGCCGCAGATGCGCTCGAAGCCGATGGAGAAGCCCACCGCGGGCACCTGCTGGCCGATGAACTTGCCGATCATGTTGTCGTAGCGGCCGCCGCCTGCCACCGCGCCGCTGAAGGCCGCGCAGGTGACCTCGAACACCATGCCAGTGTAGTAGCCCTGACCGCGCACAAGGCTGGGGCAGTAGGCGATCTTATACTTGCCGCCGGCCAGCGTTTCCACGGTGGCGATCACCTTTTTCAGGTTTTCGGCAAGGGTCTTGTCCTCGCACAGAGCGCCGATGGCCTCCAGACTGAATTCGCCTTTCGCCAGAAAATCGCTCAGGGCGGCAACCGCCTCGGCGGGGCATTCCTTCTCGGTCAGCTCCCTGGCCACGCCCTCGGCGCCGATCTTGTCCAGCTTGTCGAAGGTGATGCACACGCTGTCCAGACTTTCGGGGGCAAAGCCCATGCTGGTCAGCATGCCGCGCAAAAGGCGCCTGTCGTTGATGTTCACGGTGAAGTCGTCAAAGCCGATGTTCAGCAGCGCCCGGGCGGTCACGTCGATCAGCTCGATCTCCGCGTTGCAGGAGCCGTCGCCCAGAATGTCGATGTCGCACTGGACGAACTCCCGCATCCGGCCCTTCTGGGGCCGCTCGGCACGGAACACCCGGTCGGTCTGGATGACCTTGAAGGGGCTGGGCAGCTTGTCCCTGTTGGCGGCGTAGTAGCGGGAGAGGGGCAGGGTCAGGTCGTACCGCAGGCCCATGTCGGAAAGATCCTTTTCGTTGCCGGAAGCGATGGCAGAGGCCAGCTTGTCGCCCCGCTTGAGCACCTTGAAGATCAGGTTCAGGTTGTCGCCGCCGTCGCTCTTGTCCAGATTCTCCATATCCTCCAGCATGGGGGTGGAGATGCGCTCGAAGCCGCTGGCGCGGTAGGTTTCCAGAATGCGGCCCTGCACATAGTCACGCAGGGCCTGTTCGGCGGGCAGATAGTCCTTCATGCCCTTCAGCGGATTGGTTTTCATTGATGTTCCTCCCACATTCTATATTTTAACAGAATAAAGCACTTTTATCTTCTAATCATAGCCCGGCGGGCCGGTATTTGTCAACAAAAAGGGGGCATACTAAGCCAAAAAATCATGGGAGGAAACAAAAGCAATGGGCCAGTTTGTAAAGCAGCACCCCTTTGTGATTCTGGCGGCGGGGGCGGCCATCCAGCTGTTGGCGGGCATCCCCACCGCATGGGGTGTGTTTCAGGAGCCGGTGCGGGCGGAATATGGCTTCGATGAGGAGTCGGCCAGCTTTGTGCTCAGCTGGCTGGTGGCGGCCTTCGGCGCGGGCGGGGTGGCCGGCGGCTTTTTGCAGGATAAGCTCGGCCCCCGCTTCGCCGCCCTTCTTGGCAGCGCCGGGCTCTGCGCCGGGTTTGTGGCGGCGGGCTTTGTACCGGCGGAAAAACCGTGGCTCTTTTATCTTGCCTTCAGCGCCCCGGTGGGGGCGGGCTGCGCTTTTTTATATCCGGCGGTGATGGGCTGCGCCCAGAAATGGTACGCGGACAGAAAGGGCCTTGCCACCGGGGTGATCGGCGTGGCGGTGGGGCTTTCCGGCGCGGCGCTCACGCTTTTAGTGAAGTGGTTCACCGGGCTGTGGGGCATCCGGGGCTGCTTCTGGGCATTGGGGGCGCTGCTGGGCTTTGTGTGCGGCGGGGCCAGCCTTGTGTTGCAGAACCCGGAAAAAACGCCCGTCGCCCCAAAGCAGCAGGGCATGACCCCGGGGCAGATGCTGCGCACCGCCGCCTACTGGTGGATCACCGCCTCGGTGGCGCTGGCCACCCCGGCGGTGCTGCTGTTCAGCCCCCGCATTCTGGAGCTTGCCCGCCAGAGCGGCCTGCCGGAAACCGCCGCCGGCTGGATGGTGGCGGTGGGCGCGGCGGGCTCCGCCGCCGGGCGGCTGAGCCTTGCCGCAGCGGGGGATAAACTGGGCCGCCGTGCGGTGCTGATCGCTGCCTTCGGGGCGCTGGCCGGGCTTTCCGCCGGGTTTGCCTTTGCAAAAAGTTGGCTCTTTCTCGCCGCCTACGCCGGGCTGTGCTTTTTCTACGCCGGGCAGGCGGCGGTGCTGCCCAGCCTGTGCACCGAGCGATTCGGCCTTGCCCACACCGGGGCCAACTACGGCCTGCTGGCGCTGGGCATGGCGGCGGGCAGTCTGGGCTTTCCCTTCGCGGCAAAGGCTTTTGGGCTGGAAGCCGGGCGGCACTGGCTGGCGGTGGGCGCGGCGCTGGCCGGGGCCTTCTGCCTGTGGAAGCTGGGCCCGGCGCAAAAGAAGAAAACCTCCGGTTGACAGCGCCCTGCCCGGAATGCTATGGTGAAGGTAACCGGGCGGGCCCGGCGTGAGGGCTCGCCGCATTCTAATGATAAAGGAGCGATTCTCCATGGCAAAACTGGATGGCAAGGTAGCACTGATCACCGGCGCGGCTGCCGGTCTGGGCGAGGGCATTGCCACCGCCTACGCAAAATACGGCGCAAAGCTGATCATGGTCGACCTGGATCCCCGCGTGGAAGAGACCGCCGAGAAGCTGCGCAAAGGAATACGGCAGCGAGATCATCACCGTGGTGGCCAACGTGGCCGACCGTGCCCAGATGGACGCAGCCGCCAGGAAGGGCGTGGACACCTTCGGCGAAATCAACGTGGCCTGCTGCAACGCCGGCGTGTGCCGTCTGGCTCCCTTTGAGGAGATGGACGACGCCACCCGCGACTTCCACATCGATGTGAACATCAAGGGCGTGTGGAACACCTGCAAGGCCGTGATCCCCTACATGCTGAAGCAGGGCGGCGGCAACATCGTAATCGCCTCCTCCGTCACCGGCGACATCGTGGCCGACGCGGGCGAAGCCGCCTACGCCATGACCAAGGCCGCTCTGGTTGGCCTGACCAAGTGCCTGGCTGTGGAATACGCCGGCCGGAACATCCGTGTGAACTGCTCTCAGCTGGGCTATGCCCGCACTCCCATGGTGAAGAAGATGGCTGTGGAGTCCAACCCCGAAGATCTCGAGAGCGCCATCAACGACATCGCCGTGGGCGTGCCCATGAAGCGTCTGGCAAAGCCCATCGAGGTTGGCGAGCTGTTTGCCTTCCTGGGCATCGACGAGTCCAGCTATCTGACCGGCAGCCAGATCGTGATCGACGGCGGCAGCACCCTGCCCGAGACCATGAGCATCGGCACCAACTGACCTCTGAGGCTGTCGAAAAAGTTCGACAGCCTCCTGAGGGACACCAAACGCACCACCGACGCAAGGCGCGGTGGATGCTTATTGGTTTCCCCCAGTACCCTTTTTCCGGCGAAAAAACACCCGGTTTTGCGCACTTCGCACACAAAACCGGGTGTTTTTTCTGTTAAGGTGTCAGGATTCCCGGTACATGCCCGTGAATCCTGACGCTGTTTTTGTACCGCTTTGTTTTTGGAGCTGATTTATCGACAAGCTGAGGGCCGCGCCCCTTATAAATAGGTGCGCGGCCCTGACGTTTGATTCGTGATGCTTAGCCCTTGGTGTCGCCGAACAGGTTGAAGCGGTAGAGCTTTGCCTCGTCCTCGGGCTCGGAGCACTCGAACTTGGCCTCGGCAATCTGGCCGCCCTGGATCAGAGCCGTGAAGCCGATGATCTGGCACAGCTTGCTCTTCAGGTTCAGCCGGTCGCCTTCGGGGGTGATCATGTAAACGTCGCCCTTGCAGGAAGCCAGCATCTCGCTGAAATCACGAACGTTGAAATTATGAAGACTGATGCGATCCATAAAACGGATTCCTCACTTTCCCTTGTGCGGGCACCGGCGCATTCAGGCAGCCGGCCCGCCTTTTCTGGCGTTTGCCAATACTTTCTCCCACGCACGGAGGGCCTTGCCTGCCGTGCACCTATAATATAGCACTGCCTTTGTGCAGATGCAACAAGCAAGACGCGAATTCTTTGTAAGAAATGACGATTTAATTCGCACAAAAATCCAGTGCCGGGCAAAAACGGGGCCCACGGTGCAATTTTTTAGCCGAACAAATTCAAAAACGCCTTGCAAAACCCGGCCCCCCTATTTATAATGAAAAGGTAGATGTTGTGAAATCCGCAACAAGCTTACAAAGAGAGCAAAGGAGAGTACTATTATGACCTATTCTCATGAAGTAGAGCGTATGTGTCCTCTGACCAAAGGCCCCCATCACGGCCCCGCCCCCATTCCGGAGGAGGGCGCCTGGGTTAAGGCCTATGAGATCAAGGATATTTCCGGCCTGACCCACGGTGTGGGCTGGTGCGCCCCCCAGCAGGGCACCTGCAAGCTGACTCTGAACGTTAAGAACGGCGTGATCGAGGAAGCTCTGGTCGAGACCATCGGCTGCTCCGGCATGACCCACTCTGCCGCCATGGCCGGCGAGATCCTGCCCGGCAAGACCATTCTGGAAGCCCTGAACACCGACCTGGTGTGCGACGCCATCAACGTGGCCATGCGCGAGCTGTTCCTGCAGATCGTTTACGGCCGCAGCCAGACTGCCTTCAGCGAGGGCGGCCTGCCCATCGGCGCCGGCCTGGAGGATCTGGGCAAGGGTCTGCGCAGCATGACCGGCACCATCTTCTCCACCAAGGCCAAGGGCGTTCGTTACCTGGAGCTGACCGAGGGCTACATCCTGAAGACCGCTCTGGATGAGAACAACGAGGTCATCGGTTATCAGTTCGTTCGTCTGGGCAAGATGCTGGAAGCCATCCGCCACGGCGAGGATCCCAAGACCGCGTTCGAGAAGAACGTTGGCACCTACGGCCGGTTCGATGGCGCTGCCAAGTACATCGACCCCCGCGAAGAGTAAGAGAGGAGGAGAAATACTATGGCTACTTTTGAATCTATGGATCGCCGCATGCCTAAGATCGAGGCATGCCTGAAGGCCAACGGCCTGGAATCCCTGGACGCCTGCCGTGAGATGCTCCTCGAGAAGGGCATCGACTGCGACGCTATTGTGAAGGGCGTGCAGCCCATCTGCTTTGAGAACGCCGTTTGGGCTTACACCCTGGGCACCGCCATCGCTGTGAAGCGTGGCCTGAAGAACGCCGCCGAGTGCGCCGCCGCCATTGGCGAGGGCCTGGAGGCTTTCACCATCCCCGGTTCCGTTGCCGAGCAGCGCAAGGTTGGTCTGGGTCACGGTAACCTGGGCGCCATGCTGCTGAGCGACGACACCAAGTGCTTCGCCTTCCTGGCCGGCCACGAGAGCTTCGCTGCCGCCGAGGGCGCCATCGGTATCGCCCGCACCGCCAACAAGGCCCGCAAGACCCCCCTGCGCGTTATCCTGAACGGCCTGGGCAAGGATGCTGCTTACATCATCAGCCGCATCAACGGCTTCACCTACGTGGAGACCGATTACGATTTCAAGACCGGCGAGCTGAAGGTTGTTCGCGAGAAGGCTTTCTCCGACGGCGAGCGCGCTGCCGTTAAGTGCTACGGCGCCAACGACGTTCTGGAAGGCGTTGCCATCATGAAGGCTGAGGCTGTTGAGGTTTCCATCACCGGTAACTCCACCAACCCCACCCGCTTCCAGCACCTGGTTGCCGGCACCTACAAGAAGTGGGCCATCGAGAACGGCAAGAAGTACTTCTCCGTTGCTTCCGGCGGCGGCACCGGCCGTACCCTGCATCCCGATAACGTGGCTGCCGGCCCCGCTTCCTACGGCCTGACCGACAGCATGGGCCGTATGCACGGCGACGCTCAGTTCGCCGGCTCCTCCAGCGTGCCCGCTCACGTGGAGATGATGGGCCTGATCGGTATGGGCAACAACCCCATGGTTGGCGCCACCGTGGCCTGCGCTGTTGCTGCTTCTCAGGTTTAATCGACCCGTTAAGCACACTGCGTTTTGAGCATGAGCACCGCTCCCTTTTGGGAGCGGTGCTTTTTTGTTTGCCCGCGCACTGGCTTTTCTCCTTTGGGCAACACCGCACAATTCACGCCTTACGGCTCAGGCGGCGTATCACGCCAAAATTTTCCGTGCTATTTTCCAAAAATGCTCGCGGGTCTACCAAGGATTGGCTGTGCTTTTTGGTTCATATCACGAAAAAATTTTCCGGCGCGCTCCACCACCTGGAAATTGTTCGGCATTACCCTTGATTTTATGCTACAATAAGAAAAGTAATGCAGTCCAAAAAAGAGGAGGCGGCGGGTTATGTATGATATGGCGGAATCACAGATGACCCTTTACGATTATGTGCAGCCCTTTGGGGGAACACTGGATGAGAATAACCGCTGGGTGAAGCTGGCGAAGGAGATCGACTGGCAGGAGATGGAGCGCCACTACGCGGGCAACTTCGGCCGGGCAGGCAATCAGGCGCTGCCCCTGCGCATGGCCTTCGGCAGTCTGGTCATCCGGCAGGCGCTGGAGCTTTCCGACCGGCAGACCGTGCAGATGATTCGGGAAAACCCCTACCTGCAATACTTCATCGGCATGACCAGCTTTTCCCACACTGCGCCCTTTGTGGCCCACAGTATGGTGGGCTTTCGCCAGCGCATCCCGCAGGAGCAGGTGGACAGGGCGGTGAAGCTGTTCAAGCGCATTTCCCGCCAGTGCGAGCGGGAACAGTGAACGGCATTCCTTCATGGGATAGGGGCAGCGGCGTGCTGCGGCCAGCCGGTGCCTGGTCGATTGTGACAAAGTCACTTTTCAAACACACGTCCGCGTGATACATTAGAGAAAGATAACGGAAGATAGCGCCTTTGGGCGCTGTAATAAAAAATATTCTTACTTTATTGGAGGGAGTTTACCATGAATCTGAAGGGTTCCAAGACCGAAGCCAACCTGATGGCCGCCTTTGCCGGTGAAAGCCAGGCCCGCAACAAGTACACCTACTACGCATCCAAGGCAAAGAAGGAAGGCTACAACGAGATCGCCGCCGTGTTCGAGGAGACCGCCAACAACGAGAAGGAGCACGCCAAGATCTGGTTCAAGCTGCTGCATGACGGCGAGGTTCCCGGCACTCTGGCCAACCTGGCCGACGCTGCCGCCGGTGAGAACTACGAGTGGACCGACATGTACGCCAGCTTCGCCGCCACCGCCAAGGAAGAGGGCTTCGACCGCATCGCCGCCCTGTTCACCATGGTGGGCGACATCGAGAAGGAGCACGAGGCCCGCTACCGCGAGGTTGCCAAGCTGCTGGAAGAGGGCAAGCTGTTTGCCCGCGAGACCGAGCAGGTCTGGATCTGCACCAACTGCGGCCACATCCACATCGGCACCCACGCCCCCGCCAAGTGCCCGGTCTGCGACCATCCTCAGGGCTACTTCGTGCTTCGCGCGGAAAATCACTGATTTGTTTTGAACCTTTGGCCCCCGGCGTTTCGCCGGGGGCCTTTTTGTTTTGCGAAAACTCCCCATCTGCTCTTGACAGAAGGACGGTCTGTCCTGTATACTTCTTTATAGTATTACATTATCACAATAAAGTGAAACGCGAAACAGGGAGGGGAGCCGGGATGCAAAACGACCAGCTGCTGAAAAACGAGGAACGGGCGGTGATCGCCCTGCGGGCTCTGTACCAGAGCTACGGATATCTGCCCTACAAAATGAGCCGGTTCGAGGAATACGAGCTGTATGCCCGCAACAAGGACTTTCTGCTCAGCGACCGGGTTATCACCTTCACCGACACCAACGGCCGCCTGATGGCCTTAAAGCCGGACGTGACCCTTTCCATCCTGCAAAAGGGAGAGGAAAACCCCGGCTGCAAGCGCAAGGTGTGCTACAACGAAAACGTGTACCGGGTGTCCCGCCGGTCGGGCCAGTTCAAGGAGATCATGCAGACCGGTCTGGAGTGCATCGGCGACGTGGACGGCTACGATGTGTTCGAGGCGGTGGAGCTGGCGGCGAAGAGTCTGGCGCTCATCGGCCCGGAGTATGTGCTGGAGATCAGCCATCTGGGCGTTGTCTCCGCTTTGCTGGACGCCGCGGGCGGCGACGGGGAATTCCGCCGCAGCGCGCTGGAGGCCCTCTCCCAGAAAAACGCCCACGATCTGGCCCGCCTGTGTGCGGAAAACGGGGTCCCGGCGGATTGCGCCCAGCGGCTGGCGGGTCTCGTAACCATCTACGGCAGCCGGGGTCCGGCGCTGCAAAAGCTGCGGGCGCTGTGCGGCGGGCTTGCCGGCGAGGCCGTGGCCGAGCTGGAGCAGCTGAGCGCTCTGCTGGACGCGGCGGGCCTGGGCGAGGAAGTGGTGCTGGATTTCTCGGTGGTCAACCACATGGACTACTACAACGGCATTGTGTTCCGGGGCTTTTTGCAGGGCCTGAGCCAGAGTGTGCTGGCAGGCGGCCGGTACGACCGGCTGATGCGCCGGATGGGCCGCAGTCAGGGCGCGGTGGGCTTTGCGCTGTATCTGGACCGGCTGGATCAGCTGCGCAGCCCCCGCCCGGAATGGGACGTGCAGGTGCTGCTGCTCTATGAAAACGAGACCCCCGCGGCGGCGGTGGCGGCGGCGGTGCAAAAATTGCGCGCCGAGGGCAAGAGCGTGAGCGCCCAGAAGGCCGCGCCGCCCAAGCTGCGGTATCAGGAATGTATCCGGCTGGACAAGGAGGGGAAACCATGCTGAACATCGCGCTGCCCAAGGGTCGCCTGGGCGAAAAGGTTTACGCCATGTTCGAGGCGGCGGGCTACGAGTGCCCGGCCATCCGGGAAAACAGCCGCAAGCTGATTTTTGAAAACGCCGAAAAGGGCATCCGGTACTTCTGGGTCAAGCCCTCGGACGTGAGCATCTATGTGGAGCGGGGCGCCGCCGATGTGGGCGTGGCCGGAAAAGACATTTTACTGGAATACCACCCGGATGTGTACGAGCTGCTGGATCTGAACGTGGGCCGCTGCAAGATGGCGGTGGCCGCCCCCCGCGCCTTCCGGGACGACGGAGAGCGCACCCTGCGGGTGGCCACCAAGTTTGCGTCCATCGCGGCGGACTACTACGCGGGCATGGGCCGGGATGTGGATTTCATCAAGCTGAACGGCTCCATCGAGCTGGCCCCCATTCTGGGCCTGTCCGACGTGATCGTGGACATTGTGGAAACCGGCACCACCCTGCGGGAGAACGATCTGGAGGTGGTGGCGGACATCCTGCCCATCAGCGCCCGGCTCATCGCCAACAAGGCCAGCTTTAAATTCAAAAACCGCCAGCTGGAAGAGATGCTGGCCAGAATGAAGGAACAGGTGAAGTGACATGATCCCCATTTATGAATACGGCCAGGTACCGAACAGCGAAATTTTTGCCCGGGACAACATCGCCTCCAATGTGGAGGGCGCGGTGACCGAGATTCTGGCCCAGGTGGCCGCCCGGGGCGACGAGGCCCTGCGGGAATACACCCTGCGCTTTGACAAGGCCGACCTGACCAATCTGGAAGTGACCGAAGCGGAGATCGACGAGGCCTTCGCGGCGGTGGAGCCGGAATTTGTGGCGATTTTGGAACAGGCGGCGGCGAACATCCGGGCCTTCCACGAAAAGCAGCGCCGCAACAGCTTTGTGGTGGCCGACCAGCCCGGCGTGGTGCTGGGTCAGAAGATTGTGCCCATCCAGAAGGTGGGCCTGTATGTGCCCGGCGGCACCGCGGCCTACCCCTCCACCGTATTGATGGACAGCATCCCTGCCAAGATCGCGGGCTGCCCCCAGCTGGTGATGGTCACCCCGCCCGGCGCAAACGGCAAGGTGAACCCGGTGATTCTGGCGGCGGCGAAGATCGCGGGCGTGGATCGCATCTTCAAGGTGGGCGGCGCACAGGCCGTGGCGGGCCTTGCCTTCGGCACCGAGACCCTGCCCAAGGTGGATAAGATCGTGGGCCCCGGCAACGCCTATGTGGCCGAAGCCAAAAAGCAGGTGTTCGGCCGGGTGGCCATCGACATGATTGCCGGCCCCAGCGAGATTCTGGTGGTGGCGGACGGCACCTGCAACCCGAAGATCGTGGCGGCGGACATGCTCAGTCAGGCCGAGCACGATAAAATGGCCAGCGCGGTGCTGGTCACCGACAGCGGCGAGCTGGCCAAAGCGGTGCAGGCCGAGCTGGAGCGGCAGATTCCGCTGCTGCCCCGCAGCGAGATCGCCCGGGCCTCCATCGACAACAATGGCAAAATTATTGTGGCGGAAAATCTGGATCTGGCCATCGACATTGCCAACGAAATCGCCCCCGAGCATCTGGAATTGTGCGTGGACGCGCCCTTTGATTATCTGGATCGGGTGCGCTGCGCCGGTTCCATCTTTCTGGGCAAGAACTGCCCGGAAGCGCTGGGCGATTATTTCGCCGGCCCTAACCACACCCTGCCTACCAGCGGCACCGCGAAATTCTCGTCGGCGCTGTCGGTGGATGATTTCGTGGTGAAGAGCCAGTTTACTTACTATACCGCCGACGCGCTGGCCAAGGTGGGCGAAAAGGTGGCCTGCTTTGCCCGTAAGGAAGGGCTGGACGCCCACGCCAACAGCGTCACCGTGCGGCTGGAGGAGAAAAAACAATGAGCCGGTTTTTTTCAAGTCGATACGCGGCGCTCACCCCCTATACCCCGGGAGAGCAGCCGCAGGATCAGGACTATCTGAAACTGAACACCAACGAATCCCCGTTCCCGCCCTCGCCGGGGGTGGCGGCGGCGGTGGCCGAGCAGTGCGGCAAATTGCAGCTCTACTCCGACCCCCAGTGCGCCGGGCTGCGCCGGGCGCTGGCCGATTGCTACGGGGTGAAGCCCGCCAATGTGATGGTGGGCAACGGCTCGGATGAAGTATTGGATCTGGCCTTCTGCGCCTTTGCGGGGGAAGAGCGGCCTCTGTATTTTGCGGACGTGACCTACGGCTTTTATCCGGTGTTCGCGGCCAAAAACCGCCTGCCCTATGAGGTGATTCCCCTGAAGGAGGATTTCTCCATCGACCCGGCGGATTACTTCGGCAAAAACGGAGTGGCGGTGATCGCAAACCCCAACGCCCCCACCGGTCTGGCGCTGGGGCTGGATGACTTTGAAGCGATTCTGAAGGCCAATCCGGACGGGGTGCTGATCGTGGACGAAGCCTATGTGGACTTCGGGGCCGAAAGCGCCGCCGCCCTGCTGGACCGGTACGACAATCTGCTGGTGGTGCGCACCTTCTCCAAGTCCCGCTCCATGGCGGGGGCCCGGTTGGGCTTTGCGCTGGGCAGCGAGGCGCTGATTGCCGACCTGGAAACCCTGCGCTATTCCACCAACCCCTACAACGTGAACCGGATGACGCTGGCGGCAGGCGAGGCCGCGCTGGCACAGGACGACTATTATATGGAAAACTGCCGCCGCATTGCCGCCATCCGGGACAAGGTGGCCGGCCAGCTGGAGGCCATGGGCTGGAAGGTGCTGCCCTCCAAGGCAAACTTCCTGTTCGCGGCGGCCCCCGGCATGGGCGGCGGGGCCATGTATCAGGCTCTGCGGCAAAGGGGCGTGCTGGTGCGCTATTTTGACGCGCCCCGCACCCGGGATTACATCCGGGTGAGCGTGGGCGACGAAGCCCAGATGGAACGGTTTATGCAAACCATCAAGGAAATCATGAAGGAGGCAGCCCAGTGAGAACGGCAGAGATCAAACGCACCACCGCCGAGACGGACATTTCCCTGCGCCTTGTGCTGGAGGGCACCGGCAAGGGCAGCTGCGCCACTGGCTGCGGCTTTCTGGACCACATGCTGGTGCTGTTTGCCCGGCACGGCCGGTTCGATCTGGAGCTGACCTGCACCGGCGACACCTATGTGGACTACCACCACACGGTGGAGGACGTGGGCATCTGCCTGGGCGATGCTTTCCGGCAGGCTCTGGGCGACAAGCGGGGCGTGTGCCGGTACGGCCAGTCCCTGCTGCCCATGGACGAAACCCTGATTCTGGCGGCGGCGGATCTGTCCGGCCGGGGCGGCTACTATGGGCAGGTGGAGATTCCCACCCAGAAGGTGGGCGACTTCGACACCGAGCTGTTCGAGGAATTCTGGATTGCCTTCGCCCGGCAGGCTCAGCTGACCCTGCATCTGCAAAAGATGGCGGGGGCCAACTCCCACCACATCATGGAGGGAGCCTTCAAGGCGGCGGCCCGCTGCCTGCGCACGGCAGTGGCCATCGACCCGGAATTTGCCGGGGAAATTCCATCCACAAAAGGGGTGCTGTGATGATCGGCGTGATCGATTACGGGGTGGGCAACCTGTTCAGCCTCTGCTCCTCCCTGCGTTATGTGGGGGCCGAGGTGCAGGTGAGCGCCGACCCCGCCGTTCTGGAACAGGCGGATAAACTGGTATTGCCCGGCGTGGGCGCCTTTGGCGACGCGGCGGACAAGCTGCGGGCCACCGGGCTGGATCAGTTGGTGATCAAGCAGGCGCAAAAAGGCGTGCCGGTGCTGGGCATCTGCCTTGGCATGCAGCTGCTCTTTGAAGAGAGCCTTGAATACGGCCGTCACAGGGGGCTGGGCCTGCTGGCCGGGCGGGTGGTGCCCATGGAGGGGGCCCTCCCGGCGGAGCTGAAGATTCCCCACATCGGCTGGAACGCCCTGCAGCCGGTGGCCGAAAGCCCGCTGCTGCGGGACGTGAAGCCCGGCGACTGCGTGTATTTTGTTCATTCCTATTACGCCGAGGGCTGCGCCGACAGTCTGGTGGCCACGGCGGAGTACGGCATCCCCATCACCGCCATGGTGCAGAAGGGGAACGTGATGGGCTGCCAGTTCCACCCGGAAAAGAGCGGCCCGGTGGGCCTTGCCATTCTGCGGGCCTTTTGTGAAGAGGAGGGAAAAGCATGATTCTGTTTCCGGCCATCGACCTGTACGAAGGGCAGGCGGTTCGGCTCTATCAGGGCGATTACCGGCAGATGACCGTGTACAACCCCGACCCGGCGGCTCTGGCCAAGAAATTTGCCGAAACCGGCGCCACCCACATCCATCTGGTGGATCTGGAGGGCGCGCGGGACGGCACCACCCCCAATCTGCAGCTGATCCGGCGCATTGCCGCCGAGACCGGCCTGTTTGTGGAGGTGGGCGGCGGCATCCGCACTATGGACATTGCCCGCGCCTATCTGGAAAACGGGGTGAGCCGGGTGATTCTGGGCACCGCCGCCGTCACCGACCCGGACTTTCTGCAAAACGCTCTCGATACCTGGGGCGAGCGGGTGGCCGTTGGGGCCGACCTGCGGGGCGGTCAGGTGGCCATCCGGGGCTGGCAGCAGACCAGCGACGAGGGAGCGGAAGCCTTCTTCGACCGGATGCAGGGCCTTGGGGTTTCCACCATGATCTGCACCGACATTTCCCGGGACGGAGCCATGCGGGGGGCGAATCTGGAGCTGTATCGAAGGCTTGCCAAACGGCAGGGGTTGCAGATCGTGGCCTCCGGCGGCGTGAGCAGTCTGGATGACATCAAGGCCCTGCGGGAGATGAATCTCTACGGGGCCATTCTGGGCAAGGCCTACTACACCGGCGCAGTGGATCTGGCCGAAGCACTGGAGGCGGCGAAATGATCACAAAACGAATCATCCCCTGTCTGGACGTGCGGGACGGCCGGGTGGTCAAGGGCGTGAACTTCCAAGGGCTGTCGGATGTGTCCGACCCGGTGGAGCTGGCCCGATACTATTCCGAGAGCGGAGCCGACGAGCTGGTGTTCTACGACATCACTGCCTCTGCCGAGGGGCGCAAGCTCTTCACCGACATCCTCTGCCGGGTGGCCCAGACCATTTTCATCCCCCTCACCGTGGGCGGCGGCGTGAACACGCTGGAGGATTTTGACCGGGTGCTCAAGTGCGGCGCCGACAAGGTGAGCGTGAACTCCGGGGCCATCCGGGACCCGGAGCTGATCCGCCGCGCTGCGAAGCGCTACGGCAACCAGTGCGTGGTGCTCTCGGCGGATATCAAGCGGGTGAACGGCCGGTTTCAGGTGTTCGCCAAGGGTGGCCGGGAGGATACCGGCATCGAGGCCATCGGCTGGCTGCGCCGGGGCGTGGAGCTGGGCGCGGGCGAGGTGGTGGTGAATTCCATCGACACCGACGGCGTGAAGCAGGGCTTTGATCTGGAGCTGTTGGACGAGGTCTGCCGGGCGGTGCCGGTTCCGGTGATCGCCTCCGGCGGCGCGGGCAGCCAGCAGGATTTTGTGGAGCTGTTTAAAAAGGTGCCCAGTGTGGACGCGGGCCTTGCGGCCTCGGTGTTCCATTTCGGCGAGATTGCCATTCCGGATCTGAAGCAGACCCTTTGGGAAAACGACATCATAGTGAGGCGATAAGATATGCTGACCATTCAAGACCTGAAATTTGACGAAAAGGGCCTGATCCCGGCGGTGGTGGTGGATGCCAAAAGCCGCAAGGTGCTCACCGTGGCCTACATGAACGCCGAGAGCCTGGCCATCAGTATGGAAAAAAAGCTCACCTGTTTCTGGAGCCGCTCCCGTCAGGAGCTGTGGCTCAAGGGTGAGACCAGCGGCAACTACCAGCACATTGTGAGCATCACCGCCGACTGCGACCGGGACGCGCTGCTGGTACTGGTGGAAAAGGACGGCCCGGCCTGCCATCTGGGCAACGACTCCTGCTTTGAGGACGTATTGTTCCAGAGCGACGAGCGGGGCGACTTCACGCTGGAGGGCCTGTACGACCTTTTATGTCAGCGCAACGCCGACCGGCCCGAGGGCTCCTACACCACCTATCTGTTCGAGAAGGGTCTGGACAAGATCCTGAAAAAGGTGGGCGAGGAATGCACCGAGGTCATCATCGCGGGCAAGGCCGAGGATAAGAAGGAGACCATCTACGAGCTGGCGGATCTTGCTTACCACGCCATGGTGCTCATGGTGCAGATGGACATCACCGTGGAGGACGTGCGGGACGAGCTGGCCAGCCGTCACATCATCGACCACAAGGTCAAGCAGGAAAAGATGACCTCATGAGACCTTACAATCTGCACACCCACACCACCTTCTGCGACGGCGACAACACCCCCGAGGAGCTGGCCGCGGCGGCGCTGGCGGCAGGCTGCGAAACCCTGGGCTTTTCCGGTCACAGCCACACCGGCTTTGACGAGCGGTACTGCATGAGCCCGGCGGGCACCCGGGAATATATCCGGCAGGTGCGGCAGCTGCAGGCGGAATATGCGCCCCGGCTGCGGATTCTCTTGGGCATCGAGCAGGATTATTACTCGGAACAGCCTGCCGAAGGGTACGATTTTGTCATCGGCTCGGTGCATTATCTCCATCGGCATGGGGAGTATCTGCCGGTGGATGAGGACCCCCAGTGGCAGCAGGGCATTGTGGCCGACCACTACGGCGGGGATTACTATGCCTTCGCGGAGGATTACTTCGCCACGCTGGCGGATGTGCACCGGCGCACCGGGTGCGATATCGTGGGGCACTTTGACCTGATTGCCAAGTTCAACGAGGGCGGCGTGCTGTTTGACGAAGCCCACCCCCGCTACCGGGCAGCGGCACTGGCCGCGCTGGATCGGCTGGCAGGGGAGGGTGTGGCCTTCGAGGTGAACACCGGCGCGGTGGCCAAGGGCTGGCGCACCCAGCCCTACCCGGCCGACTGGCTGCTGAAGGAGCTGCAGGCCCGGGGCGCCCGGCTGATCTTTTCCAGCGACTGCCACAACGCCAATCAGCTGCTGGCCGGCTGGCAGGAATGGGGCAGCCTGTGCGGGCCCTCTCTGTAATACACAAACAACACCGCCCGGCGGGGGAAAAGCGTTCCCCATCGGGCGGCTTTGTTTTGCCCCGGCGGGGCCGGTCTGCTATAATACGTTATATATTATTATAAGGGGGAACGAATATGGCCTGTCTGCCCTGTCTGGTGCTGGATCATGACGATACCGTGGTGGCCAGCACACCCACCATCCACTACCCGGCCTTTCTGGATGCCATGAGGATTCTGCGCCCGGAAGTGAACTGGAGCCTGCAGGAGTATGTGCTGTATAATTTCGAGCCGGGCTTTGAAGCCATCTGCCGGGAGATGCTGCACCTGACCGATGAGGAGATGCTGGTGGAGCAGAAGGTCTGGAAGCAGTGGACCAGCACCCATGTGCCGCCCATGTTCCCGGGCATGGCCGAGCTGCTGCGCCGGTACCGGGATGCCGGGGGAATTATCTGCGTGGCCAGCCATTCCAGCGAGGAGATGATCCGGCGGGATTACCGCATTCACTGCGGCTTCGAGCCGGAGCTGGTGTTCGGCTGGGATCTGCCGCCCGCAAAGCGCAAGCCCGCCCCCTATGCGCTGGAAGAGATCATGCGCCACTATGACCTTGCACCGAACCAGCTTTTAATGGTGGACGATTTAAAGCCCGGCTGGCAGATGGCGCAACGCTGCGGCGTGCCCTTTGCCTTTGCGGGCTGGGGCTGCGAGGTACAGCCGGTGCGCGCCTTCATGAAAAAACATTCCACCCACCCGCTGGATGCGGTTGCCCAGCTGGCCCCGCTGCTGGGCCTGTAAGGGCCTTTTTTCTATACAGAAAGGACAAACCGGGCAGCATATTAGCAAAGTGATACTTTTTCAGAAAAAATTGAAAAAAGGTGTTGACTTCTGCTTAGAGGGTGTGGTATTATAACTAAGCCGTCAACGACGGCGAGCCGCTCGAAAGAGCTTGAAAAAATATTTCAAAAAAAGTGCTTGACAAACAAGACTTTGCGAGATATAATAAACAAGCTGTCCCGCGAGGGAGAGCGGCACAGGACCT
>NZ_CAXSWZ010000039.1:0-22442 GCF_964241245.1 Allofournierella massiliensis | reverse complement strand
TGGTGGAAGTTACAGGGCTCGAACCTGTGACCCTCTGCTTGTAAGGCAGATGCTCTCCCAGCTGAGCTAAACTTCCACGTTGGAGCGGCTTACGAGGCTCGAACTCGCTACCTCCACCTTGGCAAGGTGGCGCTCTACCAGATGAGCTAAAGCCGCTTATGATATTGGTCGGAGTGGCGGGATTCGAACCCACGGCATCCTGCTCCCAAAGCAGGCGCGCTACCAGCTGCGCTACACCCCGTTGTGTTCAGGGCCCCTGTTCGTTGGGTGCTTGATTAGTATACTCAATTTTGGGCCGGGTGTCAACACCTTTTTGCAAAAAAATTCAAAAAAATTTGCGGGGCCCGAAAACCCCGCAAAATCGAACCTTATTCCGCTTACTGCTGATGCTCCAGCTTGGCCTCCACCTCGGCCTCCTCGTTCTTGATTTCCCAGTGAATCAGGAAGGTCAGCGCGGCCCGCAGCACAATGATGGCGCCCACGATCATGATCTCGCTCATCTGGCGCACCACCACGGTGCGCAGAATCTCGCTGCCCAGCTTGAACTCAAGGCCCATGGCCATCCCCTTGGCCAGCTTGAGCCGGGTCAGAGGATCCCGGCGCAGATAGTTCCAGATACCCCGCACACCGGCGGCGATCAGAACCGCCACGCCCATGAATTCAAACAGCAGGATGGCGCCCTCCACGATCAGGTGCAGCACGTCGTTCAACAGTTCCATTGTGTTCTCTCCTTTTTATTCGATGGGGCAGCTTTGCGCCCACTGGTCCAGCCGGTCCAGCGTTTCCTCGCTGAACACCGGCAGGCCGTTTTTCAAAAGCAGGTCGGCGGCCACCCCGTTGCCCGGCACAAGGGTGCCGGTAAAGCTGCCGTCGTAAACCATCCCGCATCCGCAGGAGGGGCTGCGGGCCTTCAGCACCGCCGCTTCGCACCCGGCCAGCCGGGCCAGGGCCAGCGCCTCAGCCGCGCCCTTTTCGTACTGGGCGGTCACATCCTGCCCGTCCCGGTTCATCACCCGGCCGCCCTGCCGCTCGGCAGGGGTACGGGGGGTGGGCAGCCCGCCGTAGATCTCCGGGCAGACCGGCACCGGGGTGCAGCCGTGCGCTTTGAGCCATTCCACAAGGGGTCGGTTCTGCTTTGCGGCCCCATCATACCGGCAGGCGCAGCCCAAAAGGCACGCCGATACCAGCAGCTTCATCTTCTCCACCCCGCGTTTCGCTTCGGGCATGAACGCCCTGCTTTCTGACTATAACTATACCATATGGAATTGCCCGGCGAAAAGAGGTTCTATGACTTTGTTACAGAGTTTTACCCATTTTGGTGCTAGGATAAGAACGAAAAAACCAATCGAATGTATCCCGAACCTTGAAGGAGGTCGTTTTTTATGGCAATGTTTTCCGTTACCACGCAGGATTTTGAAAAGACCGTGATCGAATCCGCCGCTCCGGTGCTGGTGGAGTTCACCGCCCCCTGGTGCGGCTACTGCCGCCGCCTGGCCCCCGTTCTGCAGCGCATGAGCGGCGAAGAGGGCATGCTGCCCATCGCCGCCGTGAACATCGACGAGGAGCCCGCGCTGGCCGAGCGTTTTAAAGTGGATACCATCCCCACCCTGCTGGTGTTCCGGGGCGGCAGCCACGGCCCGGCTCTGGTGGCTCCTTCCACCGCCGCTCAGATCAAGGAGTGGCTGGCCGGTCAGGAGGTGTGAGCCATGATGGAAAAACTGTGGGACGTTGTAATCGTGGGCGGCGGCCCCGCCGGGTATTCCGCCGCGCTGTACGCGGTGCGGGCGGGCTATTCCACCCTGGTGGTGGAGATGCTCAGCGCCGGCGGCCAGATGGCCACCACCAATGCCATTGAAAACTACCCCGGCTTTGTGGAAAGCGTGGACGGCTTTGAGCTGGCCATGACCATGCAGCAGCAGGCGGAAAAATTCGGCAGCGAGACGCTGTATGCGCAGGTGACCGCGGTGCAGCTGGCCGGGCCGGAAAAGCACCTGACCACCACCGAGGGCGAGCTGCGGGCCAAAGCCGTGATCTTCGCCACCGGCGCGGATCCCCGCCCCCTGGGCCTGCCCGGGGAGGACAGCCTGCGCGGCCGGGGCGTGGCCTACTGCGCCACCTGCGACGGCGGCTTCTACCGGGGCAAGACCGTGGCGGTGGCCGGTGGCGGCAACTCCGCCGCCGAGGACGCACTCACCCTTTCCAAGCTCTGCAAAAAGGTATACTTGATTCACCGGCGGGATACCCTCAGCGCCACCCGCAGCTATTTGAAGCCGCTGGAAAAGGCCGAGAACCTCGAGTTTCTGTGGAACAAACAGGTCACCGGCTTTGACGTGGACGGCACCCTCACCGGCCTGACCCTCACCGACACCAAAACCGGTGAGGAAAGCCATCTGCCGGTGGACGGCCTGTTCGTGGCCATCGGCCGCCAGCCCAACACCTGGCTGGTAAAGGGCCAGCTGGAGCTGGACCGGCAGGGCTACATTGTGGCGGACGAGAGCTGCCGCACCAGCCAGCCGGGCGTGTTCGCCATTGGCGACGTGCGCACCAAGCCCCTGCGTCAGGTGGTCACCGCCGTGGCCGACGGCGCCACCGCCAGCAAATATCTGGAGGAATACCTGAACGGGCTTTCCTGATTTCTGTTTTGCTTTTTTCCGTTTCCGGTTTTCCACATTCCGGGCGCTGCCCGGTGGAAAACCCGCGAAACTTCCTTCTTCTCTTCCCAAATAAACGGCAGAGGCCGCCTTCCGCAAGCTGCGGGGGGCGGCCTCTGCCTGTTTTTGTGTTTTAATATTCAGCAGTACAGACCATTGGCGGTCATATAGTCGGAAATTTCCTTGCCGTGCTGCTGCTCCTGCTGCTGGATGGCGGCCAGTGCGCTGCGGGCCGCCGGGTCGGAAAATTCAAACACCGCGGTGTTGTACACCCCGGAAACGAACTTTTCGGTGGCCAGCACATCCGCCAGCAGATAGGCGTCGCTCTTTTTCTCCGCCCGGCTCACCGGCGAGCGCTGGGGCTCCGGCTGGGGCTTTTTGGCGTTCTGGCTCTGGCCCGGCTTCAGGGTGGGGGTCTCGCCCGCCAGCATGCCGGTCACGGTGTCGTAATGGTTCTGCTCGGCCTTTTCCAGCCGGGCGAACATCTGCTTCAGCGCCGGGTCACAGGCGGCTTCCGCGGCCTTGTGGTACTTCTCGGCGCAGGTTTTTTCCTCGTTTTGCAGATCCTTCAAAAGGCTCTGCTCCTTTTTGGTCAGGTTCATGGCGCGTCTCTCCTTTTCTCAAACAGGCCCGATGCTCCGGGCTTCTGGCATCAGTATGCCGCAGAAAAGGGGGAATTATGCACCTTAGTCCATCCGCCGCCGGGCCGACGAGCTGGGAATGCCCAGCTCCTCCCGGTATTTGGCCACGGTACGCCGGGCCACCGGCAGGTTCACCGCCTCCAGCGCGGCCCGCAATGCCTCGTCAGACAAAGGCTTTGCCGGATCCTCCGCCTGCACGAAGCGTAAAAGCTGGCGCTTGATGCTCTCGCTGCTCACCTGGCCGCCCTCCACCGGCACACCGGCGGAGAAAAACCGCTTCAGCGGCAGGCTTTTGCCCTCGAACTGCAGGGTCTTGCCCTGCACCGCCCGGCTCACCGTGGAAAGGCTCAGGCCCAGGCTCTGGGCCATCTGGGTCAGGGTCATGGGCTTCAGGGGCCCGCCCCGCAAAAAGAAGTCCTGCTGGTCCTGCGCCAGCTGACGCAGCAGCCGCACCAGCGTGCTCTCCCGTTCATTTACCGCCCGCAGCAGCTGCTGGGCCTCGGCCCGGCGCTCCTTCAGGTAGGTTTTCGCCTCGGGGGTGCCGCTTTGCTGCAGCAGAGCGCAGTTCTGCTCGTTCAGCTGCAGCCGGGGGGCCAGACGCCGTTCCAGCTCAATGACCAGCTGCCCGTTCTCCCGGCGGAACACCGCCTCCGGAATCTGGTAGGCCAGCGGCCCTGTGCCGTAGCCCTGGGCCGGGCGGGGATTCAGCGCCCGCACCGCCTTTGCCGCCGCCTGGGCCTGGGCCGGGGTGCATTCCAGCAGCCGGGCAATGGCGGTCATGTTGTTTCTGGCCAGCAGCTCCAGCCCCTCGCGCACCAGACGCACCGTGTGCTCGTTGAAGTCCTTCGTCTGGGCCAGCTGAAGCACCAGACATTCCGGCAGAGTGCGGGCAGCCACACCGGTGGGCTGCAGGCTTTGCAGCAGATACAGCGCCTGCTCCATCTCAAACACGCTCACGCCCTGCTCCGCCGCCAGATCCTCCAGCGCAAATTCCAGAAAGCCGTTTTCATTCAGGCAGTCGGCCAGATAATCCGCCAGCCGGCGCAGCCCATCGGTGAGGCCGGGCATGCGCAGCAGCTGCTCGTGCAGGGCCTGCGCAAGGCTTTCGCCCCGGTCCGCCGGGTCTGCCAGCGTGGCCATCCGATCCCATTCGCCGTCGCCGCCCCGGTTCCAGTCGCCCGCCATTTCCCCTGCGGGCAGATCCCACACCGCGGCGCTCTCGCTGCCGGTAGCCTCCCACCGGTCCGCCTCGCCGCCCGTCTCCTCGGCGGCATGCTCCGCCGGGTCGGGCAGGTGCAGCTCCTGGGGCAGCTCCAGCTCCAGAAGCGGGTTTTCCAGCGCCCTGTCCTGCAGATATTCCTGCAGTTCCAGCACCGGCATCTGCAAAATCTCCAGCGACTGCCGCTGGCTCTGGCTCAAGATCTGTTTTTGTTCCTGACGCTGCATCAGTTCCATGATGCTCCGCTCCTTTATTCGAATTGCTCCTTTTCATTATATCCGTTTGAGGGCGGCGGGGCAACCGGCCACCGCTCCGCTCCGGCCCGCCAAGCCGCATTTTCGTTCATTTTATAACAATCCGTCGGGAATGACAAGGGGGCCGCGGCGCCGGTTTTCTAACAAAGGTTTTACCTTGATTTTTTCGTTTCTTTGCAGAAAAAGCGGTATAATAAAATGGATTTCCTGATTCACTGCAATCCATTGGGAGGATTCTATTGTATGATCACACCCCGTCACATCAAGGAAAACAAACAGATTCAAACCTACATCCGCCGGGCGGATGAGACCCTCGCCGCCATGGGCTACACCGAACACAGCACCGCCCATGTGGCCCGGGTGGCCCATTTTGCCGAAAAGATTCTGGCCCATCTGGGCTATTCCCAGCGCACCTGCCAGCTGGCCTGGATCGCCGGTTACATGCACGACATCGGCAACGTGATCAACCGGATCGACCACGCCCAGTCCGGCGCGGTGATGGCCTTCCGCATTCTGGACAATCTGGGCATGGAGGCGGACGAGATCGCTACCGTGTGTTCGGCCATCGGCAACCACGACGAAGCCACCGCCTACCCGGTGAACCCGGTGGCGGCGGCGCTGATTCTGGCCGACAAGACCGACGTGCGCCGCAGCCGGGTGCGCACCAAGGACCCGGCCCAGTTCGACATCCACGACCGGGTAAACTACGCGGTGGAAAAAGCCTCCACCACCCTCACCGACGACGGCGCGGTGCTGCTGGAGCTGACCATCGACACCGCCATCTCGCCGGTGATCGACTACTTCGAAATCTTCATGGACCGCACCCTGCTCTGCCGCAAGGCGGCGGACAAGCTGGGCCTTGTGTTCCGGCTGGTGGTGAACGGCCAGGCGGTGCTGTGAGCCGCCCGGCCCGAAACAAAAACCAAAAACGCCCGTTCGGCTTCCCCTTTTTCAAGGGAAACGCCGAACGGGCGCTTTGTTTTTCTTTTCAGGGATTCAGCCCTCGCCGAAGGCCGCGCGGATGGCATCGGCCGCGGCGGCATGAGCCTCCTCCACACCGGCCATGGCCTGCCGGGCCCCGGCCAGATCGCCGGCCCGCAGCTGGGCCAGCTGGGCGGTGGTGCGCTCAAAGAGAACGGTCAGCGAAAGATTCCCGCTGGTTCCCTTCAGGGAATGGGCCGCCCCGGCGGCGGCTTCGGTATCGCCCACGTCCAGCGCCGCTTTCAGCGCGGGCAGGGATTCCTCCTGCAAAAAGCGCTTCAAAAAGCGCTCCAGCAGCGCCTCGCTGCCCATGAACCGTTCCAGAGCGCCGTTCACGTCCACGCCGCCCTGCTCCAGAATCGCCTGGGTCTGTGCGTTCATTGCAACTCCTCCGTTTCATACAGCGCGCGGATGCGGGGATGCATCTGCCGGAAGCACTCCAGCAGCCGGGGCGAAAACACGCCGCACTCCCCGTTCAGAATCATCTCCAGCGCCTTCTCGTGGGAAAAGGCCGCCTTGTACACCCGGGGGCTGACCAGCGCGTCGTACACGTCCGCCAGAGACACGATCTGCGCGCCCACCGAGATTTCATCCCCCTTCAGGCCGTGGGGGTAACCCCGGCCGTCCCACCGTTCGTGGTGGTGCATGGCGATGTCGATGGCGTATTCGTAGGCGCTGTGATCCCGCATCTGGGGGATGTTCTCCAGCAGCTTTGCCCCCTGCACCGTGTGGGTTTTCATGATCTCGAACTCCTCGGCCGTGAGCCGGCCGGGCTTGTTCAGAATGGCGTCCGGGATGGCGATCTTGCCCACGTCGTGCATCACCGCCGCCAGCGCGATGTCCTCCACGGTCTGCTCGCTGAGCCCCTCGCCCAGCTCGGTGCCGGTAAGCAGCTCCCGGGTGATGCGCTGCAGCCGGCGCACATGGTCGCCGGACTCGCCGCTGCGAAACTCGATGGCCGCCGCCAGCGAAGCGATCATGCCGTGACCCAGCTCGATGATCCGGCTGGCCTGGGCCAGCAGGGCATCCTTCTGGCGCTCCACCACGCTGTCCAGCCGCCGCCGGGCCCGGAACAGCTCCACCACGCTGCCCACCCGGCGCTGCACCAGATAGGGCACCACCGGCTTGCCGATCACGTCCATCACGCCCAGGGCATAGGCCTCCTTCATCATGTCGTCGCCGGTCTCGGCGGTGATCATGAACACCGGCACCTGACTGGTAATGCCCTGCTCATGCAGCCGGCGCAGCACCTCGAGGCCGTTCATTTCGGGCATCATCACGTCCAGCAGCACAGCGCACAGCCGCCCCGGATCTGCCAGAATGCTTTCCAGCCCCTGGCGGCCGTTTTCCGCCTGCTCGATGCGGTATTGCCCGGCAAATATATTTTCCAGAATCGCCCGGTTCATCTCGTCGTCATCCACGATGAGAAGGGTCTCCGGCGCTGCGGAATCTGTCTGCGTCACAGTTGACGAGAACACAGGGGTCACTTCCTTTCCGGTTTGCAGATTTCTGCAAAAAGTGGGGCGCGAGGCCAGGCCCCGCGCCCCATATAAACTATTATAGTATGTGCCGCCGGGTCCCGTCAAATCAAATCTTTGTAACCCTTTGGGGGAGTGTTCCGGGTGTTTTTCCCGGTTATTCGGGGGCCTTCATGCTCTCCACCATGCTGATGTGGCGCAGCTTGCGGTGCATCACCAGATTCACCAGCGCACTGAACACAAGGGTGAGCAGGGCGCTGAACACATAGCTCATCGGTTTGATCGTGCGGCCGAACATTACCGCATCCACCTCCACCGAGTGGATCACGAACATGTGCAGGAAAATGCCCAGCACAAGGCCCACCAGCGTGCCGATCACCGACAGTGCAACCGATTCCCGGTACACGTATGCCGAGACCTCGCTGTCGTAGAAGCCCAGCACCTTGATGGTGGCAATCTCCTTGGTGCGCTCGGTGATGTTGATGTTGGTCAGGTTATACAGCACCACAAAGGCCAGCACACCGGCGGAGACGATGAGCACCACCACGATGATGTCGATCTTCTGCATCATGCCGCTGAAGGTGTTCTTCAAGTCGCTGATCTGGCTTACGCCCGCCACGCCCTCGGTTTTGAGCAGGGTGCTGTTCAGCGCGGCGCGGCCCTCGTCGGAATCGTCCGCCGCATGGCCCAGCACCAGATCGAACTCCGGCGCCTGGCCAAAGGCCGCCTCATAGGTCTCGGCGCTCATGTAAACGTAGTTCTCCACGTAGTTTTCCACGATGCCGTCCACCCGGAAGGTGCCGGTGCGGCCGTCCTTGTTTTCCAGCGTCACGGTGTCGCCCACCGAAAGATTCGCCCGCTCGCTCATCTTTTCGGTGATGACCACCCCGGTTTCCGAGAAGGCCACCGATTCACCGCTCTTTCGCTCGTGCAGATCCACAAAGCTGCCGATGTGGCTGCTCTCCTCGGGCACGAACAGATAGGTCTCGAAGGTGATGTCGCCAAATTCGTTCTCGCTCTGCTCCTGATGCACCAGCGTCCAGTCGGTCACAAGGGAGGTATCCCCCAGCACCTGCTCCAGCTCGCTGCCCTCGAATTCCTCCGGATCCCGCACGCTCACGGTGAAATCGTAGGTAAACACCCTGCCGAACTGCTTGTTCACGATGTCGCTGATGGAATCGTGCAACCCGAAGCCGGTCACCAGCAGGGCGGTGCAGCCGGCGATGCCCACCACGGTCATGAAAAACCGCTTTTTGTAGCGGAACAGGTTGCGGGCGGTGACCTTGTGGGTGAACTTCATCCGCTTCCACACCGGGCGCACCCGCTCCAGCAGAATGCGCTTGCCGGCCTTGGGGGCCTTGGGCAGCATCAGGGTGGCGGGGGTCTCCATCAAGGTGGCCCAGCAGGCGTTCAGGGTGGCCGCCAGCGTGCACAGGATGGCCGCGCCCGAGGCGATGGCCGCATAGGGGATATTAAACAGACAGTATATCTTTGGCAGAGTATACATCATGGAGTAGGCATTCCAGATGACCGTGGGGAACAGATTGAAGCCCACCAGCAAACCGAACACACAGCCGGCCACGGTGGCGGTCATGGCGTAGATCACATACTTGGCCATGATGGATTTTTTGCTGTAACCCAGCGCCTTCATGGTGCCGATCTGCAGCCGCTCCTCTTCCACCATGCGGGTCATGGTGGTCAGGGCCACCAGCGCCGCCACCAGGAAGAAGAACACCGGGAACACCCGGGCGATGGCCTCCACCTTCTGCACGTTGGATTTCAGCGAAGCGAAGCTCACATTTTCATCCCGGGTGAGCAGGTACCATTCCGGCTCCTCCAGCTCGTCGATCTGCTTCTGGGCGTCGTCCAGCTGCTGCTTTGCATCGGCCAGCTGCTCCTCGGCGCTCTGTTTCTGCTCGGCGTATTCCGCCTCGCCCTCGCTCAGCTGCTGCTTGGCGTCCTCCAGCTGGGCGGTGCCGTCCTCCAGCTCGGCTTTGGCCGAATCCAGCTTTTCCTGGGCCAGTTCCAGCTCCAGCTGGGCAAGGCCGGGGGCCATGCTCAGTGCGCTCTCGCCCTGAGCAATCTGCTTTTCGCCCTCGGTGATCTGCTTTTTTGCCTCCTCCAGCTGGGCCTTGGCGTCCTCCAGCTGTTTTTCGCCCTCGGTGATCTTGGGCTCGTTTTCCGCGATCTGAGCCTTGGCTTCGTCCAGCTGGGCCTGGGTGTCGTTCAGGGTCTGCTGGCCCTCGGCCAGCGCCTTGTTGGCTTCGTCCAGCAAAGCCTGGGCCGCATCCGCCTGGGCGCGGGCGGTCTCGGCCTGGCCGGCCGCCAGATCCAGCGCCTGCTGGGCGGTGTCCAGCTCAGCCTGCGCGGTCTGTACCCGGGCCTCAGCCTCGGTGCGGGCGGCCAGCAGCGGGGCGGCCTCCTCCGGCTTCTGGGCGGCCCATTCCTCTTCGGTCAGCTCGCCCCGGGCCGCGTCGATGGCCGCCTGAGCATTGGTCAGCTCGGCGTTGGCCGCGTCCAGCGCAGAGGCGGCCTCATCCCGTTTTGTCTGGGCTTCGGCGCGGGCTGCTTCCAGCTGGTCGGCCAGCTGTTTTGCGCTGTCCACCGTGGGCTGCAGCTCGTCCACCCGGGCCTGCAACTTGGGCAGAGCCTCCTGGGCCTGGGTCAGGGTGGGCTCCAGCAGCTGCACCAGCTGTTTTGCCTGTTCCAGCTGCTGCTTGGCGCTCTCCAGCTCCTGGCTCTTCTGCTCCACCTGGGCCACGCCGTCCTCGTATTCCGCCTTGGCGTCGATCAGCCTGGCCTGCGCTTCCGCCAGCTGCTGCTGCTTGGCGCTCAGGGTACCGGGCAGGCTCTCCTTGTTTGCATCCAGCTCGGCCTGCCCGCTGTCGATCTCCTTCTGGGCGTTTTCCAGCTTTTTCTCGTTTTCTTCAATCTCGCTGCGGCCGTCCTCCAGCTCCTCCTCCGCATCCGCCAGCTTCTGCTCCGCTTCGGCTTTGGCGTCCTCGTATTCGGCGGTGGCATCGGCCAGCGCCTCCTCGGCCCCGGTTTTCACCTGCTCATAGCGGATGCGGCTGCGCTCGCCGCTGATGTCCTCGATCTTCTGAGCGGTCAGATCCACATAATCGGTATAGGCGTCGGTCAGGCTGTCGTAGGCCTTGGCCCCGGCCACCTGCACATAAATGTCGGTCCACACATCCAGCGTGAAATTCTGTTCGCCGGTGTAAAGCACCACGTCCACCGTGCCGTCGCCCACGCTGGCGCTCTCCCGCTCGATGGAAAAATAGGCGCTGGTGCTCACCACGCCCACCACCTTCAGCTCGTTGCGGGCGAAGGTGTCCTCCCAGTCCTCATTTTCCGGCGAGATGGTCAGGGTGTCGCCCACCGAAAAGCCCATGGCATGGTAGTCGGAGCCCTCCTCCACCACGCACTCGTCCTCCTTCACCGGCAGGCGGCCCTCCACCACCTCCATCCGGTTCAGGTAGCCCTGGGGCTCCTTTGCCTCGATCTGATCCAGCGGCACGCTCTGGATGCGGGCCACCAGTGCGTCGCCGGAGGGAGTGTTCACGATGGCGTCCGACGAGTAGGCGGGCATCACCTGCTCCACCCCGTCAATGGCGCGCACCGCCTCCACATCCTCGTCGGTCAGGCCAAGGGTGCCCACGATGCGCAGATCAAACAGGTCGGTCTCGTCGAAAAAGCGGTCGGCGGAATAGCGTATGTCCGGCGTGGTGGCCAGAAGGCCCGCCAGAAAGCCCACGCCCAGAGCCACAATCGCAAAAATGGCCAGAAACCGGCTCAGGCTCTGGCGGATGGTGCACACCACCGTTTTGCGGTATGTACGTTTCATGGTTTACCACTCGATCCTTTCCACGGGGGTGGGGTTCTCGTTCACCTCCACACCGGCCACCTGGCCGTTGCGGATGTGGATCACCCGGTCCGCCATGGCGGTGAGGGCGGAGTTGTGGGTGATCACGATCACGGTGCGGCCGGTCTCGCGGCAGGTGTTCTGCAGCAGGGCCAGCACCTGCTTGCCGGTTTTGTAGTCCAGCGCGCCGGTGGGTTCGTCGCACAAAAGGATCTTGGGATTTTTGGCCAGCGCCCGGGCGATGGACACCCGCTGCTGTTCACCGCCGGAAAGCTGGGCGGGGAAATTGTCCATCCGGTGCTCCAGCCCCACCTGCCGCAGGGTCTGCTCGGCGGGCAGGGGGTCCTTGCTGATCTCATTGGCCAGCTCCACGTTTTCCAGTGCGGTCAGGTTCTGCACCAGATTGTAGAACTGGAACACAAAGCCCACGTCGTAACGGCGGTAGCGGGTGAGCTGCTTCTGGTTGTAGGCGCTCACCTCCTGGCCATCCAGATAGATGCGGCCCTCGTCGCAGCCGTCCATGCCGCCCAGCATGTTCAGAACGGTGGTCTTGCCCGCGCCGGAAGGGCCCACGATCACGCAGAATTCGCCCTTTTCGATGAAAAACGAGACGTGATCCGCGGCCGCGATGCGGTTTTCGCCCATCTGGTAATACTTGCACACGTTATCGAATTCCACAAAATGCCGTTCCATTGCGTCGCTCCTTTTGGGGGAATGGCTCCCCGGTCGTTACCTTTATTATAAACAAAGTTTTTGGGCCACACAACCAACGATCCTGATACAATCCGTGAATTTTTTAAGAAATCCGCCCAAAAATTTCCCAATTCGAGCGCAAAAAAGCCCCCATCCATCGGATGGGGGCAGAAAATTATTCGCCGGTGATCTGGGGCAGCGGGCCGCCGAAATCGAACATCAGCTCCAGCCGGCCGTTCACCGGCTTCCAGCCCGCCCGCAGCCGGTGCTCCACCGCGTCGGTGTGGGCCGGGTCGGCCAGCATCAGCAGGGCCAGATACTGGTCGTGGCCGTAGCGGCAGCACACATCGCCCCGGCGCAAGGTCTGGCTGAGCAAAAAGCGCAGCTCCTGATCCGGGCCGGCGGCTGCGCTGCCCGGCTGGCTCTCCGCGCTCACCAGCAGCAGCACGGTGGTCTGGCCGGTGCGGGCCGCCTGACGCCGGGCCATGGCGTAGAGCATGGGCAGCTGGTCGTACTCGCAGAAATAGGGTCCCGGAGGGGCGTTCTTTTCGTGGTTTGCCAGCTTCTGGCGAATGCGCAGCATCTCCTCCCGGCCCCGGCTCTCGCCCTCGGTGGCCCACTGGTGGATGGCCCGCAGCCGGGCCGGCGGCGCCTGACCCTGTCGCTCCATGAGCATCTCGGCCAGAAGCGGATACTGGCTGCGCACCGCCGCCTTCATGTTCAGCCGCTGCATGGCCGCAAAGCGGATGATCTGCAGGCCCATATCGTCCGGGAAGATCAAAAGCGCCTCGGCACAGACCGCCAGTGCCTGCCGGGCTCCGGTGCGTTCCGGGCCGTCCAGCAGCAGGGCCGCGGCCCGCCGTGCGGCAGCCAGCCAGCCGTCCCGCACAAGGGAGGCCTGCCCGGCCACCCAGGGCCGGTCTGCCAGCTGGGGCAGAAAATCCCCGCAGCAGATGCCATCCAGCTCCTGCCAGGCTTCCAGCGCCCGGGCCGGGTCCGGCTGATTCACCGCCTGTTCGGCCAGCTGCCCCGCCCGCCACAGATCCACCTCCAGCACAAGGTCGCCCGCCAGACGGTACTGCTTGTCCTCCACGGTGATCAGCTCCCGCCCCGCGCCCCGCTGCTCCAGCAGCCGGCGCAGCGAGTAGGCGGCGTTTTTCAGCGCACCCGCCGGGTTATGGCTCTCCTCCCCGGTCCAGAGCAGGCCAGCCAGCGCCTCGTTGGAAAGGGGTGCGCGCCCGTTGATGGCAAGCAGAGCCAGCAGCTCCAGATTCTTGTTGATGCGCTCGCCGTGGCGCACCAGCGGCTGGTCGTCCAGCCAGACGGCCAGCCCGCCGAAGGTCTCCACCCGCATGACATGCCGCTCCATGGCACCGCTCCTTCCGCGCCGCAAACGCCCGGCGCTGTTGTTTTTTCCCATTATACCGGCTTTGGCGGTTTTTGTATAGCCGTTTTGTATGAAAAACGGCCCGGGGCATGGCCCCGAGCCGTTTGCTTGCTCTGTTACAGATTATCGTCCGCCTTTACCACCGCCTTGCCGGTGTTCACCTCCAGGTCGAAGAAGGGGTGCAGCTCCTCGTTTTCCACCACCCGCTTGTACAGCGAGGAGGAAACCTCACCGAACATCTCCACCTGGCCCATGTTGCATTCCAGCGCATAGCCGTACTGCTCCGGCCGGGGGGTGCGCAGGGTCACGCTGCCCGCGTTCACCTCCACCTTCGCGGTGTCGTTCACGGTGCCGCTCACATCCACGCTGCCCGCATCGGCACTCAGGTCCATGGAATCGGCCTGCACCCGGCGCAGCTGTACGCTGCCCGCCTGTACATCCACTTCCAGATTCCCGCAGGCCAGCTCCTCACCGGTGATGGCTCCGGCGCTGCACTCCAGCTCCACCGCATCGTACCAGGCATCCCGGGGCAGCACCACCTCCACGGTGTCGTCGCTGCCGTGGTTTTGGCTGTGGTTGTGTTCGCTCCACACCTTCAGCTTCCACACGCCGTTCTCTCTGGTGCTGTCCACCAGAACCCCGTCGCAGCCGTCGCTGTTCAATGCGAAATCATCGCCCAGCGTCAGCTCCAGATGGCCCGCCTGCACGTTGAAATCCAGCTCTCGGATCTCGCCGGTTTCGCGGGGAATCTGCCCGCTGTCCGACCCGGAAAGCGCCGGAGAAGGCTCTCTTGCCGCTGCCGAATTCCCGGACCTGCAGCTCCAGCCCCACATCCAGTCGTCCTCATCGTCCCAGTCCCAGTCGTCGTGATCCCGGTCGCCCCAGCCCCAAATGGGCTTGGAGCCGGAAATCACATTGTTGCGGCTGAAGGCCTCGCCCCATACGCCGCCGGCAACGGTGCCCAGCACACACAGGAGAATGCCGGGGATCAGCAGCCCCAGCGCCGCCATGAAGCAGTATTTTACCAGACGTTTCATTGCTCATTCCCCCTCGCTTTTTTCTGTGCCAGCGCTTCCTTTGCCCGGTTCCAGCCGCGCACCGCCATGCGCCACAGCCAGACCAGCAGCATGCACAGCGCAAACCCCACGCCCAGCATCGCAAAGCCCAGGGCCACATCCAGCACGCCTATGCCAGCCACCAGCAGGGCGGTGCCCACGCCGGCGCCGATGGTCAGAAAGCCCTTGACCGTTACAATGATTCCGGCAATGACGACCGCCGCGCCGCTGAACACCAGCGCCACCGCCGTGATGATCACCGCCAGCAGGGCCCCGAACACCGTGCCCAGCACGCTCAGCCACAGGGGCGAAAGAATGAGCAGAGCCGCCACCACCGCCACCCAGAACAGGGTGCGGTTGTCGTTTTTCGGCGCTGCGCCCGGGTACTGGGGCGGGTTTGCATAGCGGGCTGCACCGCCGGCCGCAGCCTGCCCGGCGCCCGGCGCCTGATAACGGGGCGGAATGCGGCTGCCCGGCACGTTGGCCTTGATGATGGCGGCCACCTTTTCCGGGCTGCCCAGCTCGGCCAGCACCGCCTGCTCCTGCTCCGGGCCGGCCTCGTCGAAATATTCCTCGTAATAGCGCAGGGCCTCCTCCCGTTCCTCCGGGGTCACGTCCGCCAGCAGGCGGTTCAGCCGCTGCAAAAATTCCTGTTTCGTCATTGCTCTTCTCCCTCCAGCAGCATGGAATCAATCTGTTTTTTATACTCGATCCACTCGGCCCGGTATTGCTCCAGTGCCCGGGCCCCCGCCTCGGTGAGCCGGTAGTACCGGCGGTTGCGCCCGGCAAACGCCTGATCGTAGGTTTCCAGGTACCCTTCCTTCTGCAGGCGGCGAAGCACCGGGTACAGGGTACTTTCGCTCACCGTCATGATTCTGCGCACGTCCTGGGTGATCCGGTAGCCGTAAGTGGGCTCCTTCGCCGCCGTGCTCAGCACCAGCGCATCCATCAGCGCCGCTCCGTTGTTGAACGCCACGCCGTCGCCTCCCTTTCTGTTTCTGATAATATTATATTTCGTATAATATTAAATGTCAATATAATATTATGAAATTAAAAAGGGAGCCCCGGCATGCCGCCGGGGCTCCCTTCGGGATCGTATTTAACTGTTCTGCCCTTTTTTAAAGATGATGAGCTTGGAGAAGATGTAGTTGAACAGGATGACCAGCACCTGATCCACCAGCTTTACCGCCAGGAACCACACGCCCTGCCAGCCTTCCGGCACCAGCGCCGCGCCGATCAGGTCCACGCCGATCCACATGATGGCCACGTCCATCACCAGCGTGCCCAGGCGGCAGCCGATGAAGGAGGCGAACTCCCGCAGCGCGTCCATTCCCTTACTGTGGCTGCGGAACACCCAGATGCGGTTGGTGCAGTAGGCGAACAGGATGCAGACCACATTGTCCAGCAGGGTGTTCCAGGTGGTGGGCATGCCCATCCAGCGGAACACCAGCGCCAGCACGATGTTCAGCAGCGTGGCCAGCCCGCCGAAGAACAGGTAGGCCAGCTGCTCGTAATACTTCTCAATCAGCCCTTTCAGCTTTTCGATCATCCCTCAATGACCTCCACGGTCTTCATCACAACGGGGGTCACGGGGCGATCCTGGAAGCCGGTGGGAGTGTTGGCGATCTCGTCCACCACGTCCATGCCGCTGACCACGCGGCCGAAAGCAGCGTAGCCGCCGTCCAGATGGGGGGCGTCCTCATGCATGATGAAGAACTGGCTGCCGGCGGAGTTGGGATCCATGGCGCGGGCCATGCTGATCACGCCGCGCTCGTGCTTGATGGGGTTCTTCCAGCCGTTGCGGGCGAACTCGCCCTTGATGTGCCAGCCGGGGCCGCCCATGCCGGTGCCCTCGGGGCAGCCGCCCTGGATCATGAAGCCGGGGATGATGCGGTGGAAGGTCAGGCCGTTGTAGAAGCCCTCGTTCACCAGCTTGAGGAAGTTCTCCACAGTGATGGGTGCGGCCTGAGCGTCCAGCTCCAGGTCGATGGTCTTGCCGTTTTCCATGGTGATGCGTACCATAGTAAAATCTCTCCATTCTTTGTTTTTGTGATCCGGGCAGCCAGAACCGCCCGCGCAAAAAAAGAAGGGCGGCCCGGCGCACAGCCGCACGCCGGGCCGCCCTTTTGGGTTATTATAGCATAATGCGAAGCGTTATGGTATCATTCGCCCTTTTTTCCGGTGTTCCCACCGGGGGAAAGGTCAGCCCTCCAGCTGAGCAGCCTTCTCGATCAGCTCGGCGCAGGCGTCGATGCCCAGCGCCGCGTTCAGGCACATGTCGTAATACTGGGCCTCGCCCCAGCGGTTCTGGGTGTAGTAATTGTAGTAGGAAGCGCGGCGCTTATCCTCCTTCTGGATGCTCAGCTCCATGACCCGATCCTCGGTGCCGGGGGCGAAGTCGCCCGCCGCCAGCGCGAACTTCTTGCGGAAATCCATGGTGGCGTGCAGAAAGACCTTCAGCACATCCGGCCGGTCCCGCAGCACATAGTCGGCGCAGCGGCCCACGATCACGCAGGGGCCCTTTTCCGCCAGCTGGGAAACGATGTGGGACTGGATGATGTAGACCTGATCGTTCAGCGGCAGATCGCCGCCCATGGTGTACAGGCTGTACAAAAGGCTGGCGGAGTGGCGCTTTTCCACCGCCGCGATGGACTCCTCGGAAAGGCCGCTTTCCTTGGCGGCCATGGTGATGAGCTCCTTGTCGTAGAACGGGATGTTCAGGTCCTGGGCTACCTTGCGGGCAATGTCCAGGCCGCCGGTGCAGTGCTCACGGCTGATGGTGATGATGTTGCGCTTCATACAATTGACCCCCTTTATGGCGGTGTTTCCGCCTTGTGGCTTTTATTGTGCACGGCGCAAGGCTTCGCGCCGTCGCGTTCGCAGAAATGGCCGGTCAGTTTCCGGTGTGCACCTCGCCCACCAGACCGCCGCCGCTGGAATCGATGGCGTACACGGTCAGCCGGCCCGCCTCACTGAGCAGCTCGGGGGGCAGCTGTACCGCCCCCGCCGACGTGCGGCGCAGGTAGTGGAAGGCCTTGTGGGCGGTGGTGGCGTGGGCCACGCCGTCCGGCACGGTGCAGGCCAGCGTGCCCTCGAAGTCCTCGGGCAGGGGCAGATCCTCGCCCTCGGCGCTCTGGAACAGGTAGCAGCCCAGCTGCTCCAGCGCCCGCAGCCCCACCCGGCGGCGGATGGGATGGCCCGCGTCCTCGCCGGGGTGCTTGCCGGTGATGATCACCACCTCGCCGCTGTAGGCCGCCCAGAATTCCTTTGCCGGATAGCGGGTCTCCGCCTGCCGGTCGGTGGGGGCCAGGCTGTCGTTCACCAGCACATACACCTGGTCGTTTTCCAGCGCAAAGCCCCGCAGAGCCATACACTGATCCGCCCCGGTGGCAAAGGCCCCCGGCAGCACCGGCAAACCCAGGCGGGCGGCATCCTCGCTGTTTGCGGCGTAGTGCATGCGCAGGCCGATGGAATGCCCCGCCTTCACCTGCTGCCACACCGCTGCCGGATCCAGATAGGCCCGGTAGGCCTGGTAGCCGTAGCCGCCGGCCAGCGCCGTCATGAACGCATAGTTGAAGCAGTCGCCCAGCGCAAAGTCCCGCATGCCCCAGGCCAGCTCCTCGGGCAGGGCATCCTGCCCCCAGCGGTTGATCATGGAGGCCAGGGTCACCGCCGCGCTCATGCTCCCGGCAAACACCGGATCCCGCAGCTGCTGGCTGTACGCGGGCAGGCGCAGCAGCCGGCCGTAGGGCTCGGCGTCCTCCCAGCGCCAGTCCACCGGGCGCACGCTGGCGGCCAGCAGACGCACCAGCGGGGTGAGCTGCTCGTCGTTGGTATAAAGGTAGATCCGCAGCTGGGCAAGGCTGGCCCGCCCCGCCGGGATATGAATGGTATCGCCGTTCACATAGGCGGGCTTTGCCGCCTCCTGATGCAGGCTCTCGCGCCGGATGTAGGGGCTCCATTTGCCCAGCGTCAGCCAGCCGGTCCACTCGCCGTCCACCAGTACCCGGGCCTGGGCCTCCACCACCGTGCCGTTGGGCGTCTCCGCATTCCAGCTCACGGTCAGCTGCCGGAAGGCCGGGAAGCGGATTTCCGGCGAGGTGAAGCAGCCGTACAGCACATACCGCCCGCCGGACTGCTCCAGGCAGACGGCGTTCTCGGTCAGGGCCACGTTATCCAGCCCGCCCTTGGTAAAGGCATCGGTGCCGCTCATCAGATACAGGTTTTTCAGCATAGAGCCAATCCTTTCCGGTCAAGGGGGCGCCGGTTTTTTCACACGCCCCGCGTTCTACCTTTATCCTATCCTTTCGGGGGCGTTCTGTCAAGTAAAACGCCTGTTTGCGCCCCCTTCTTTGTGTAACTTGCACGGTATTTTGCCCGCCTGCCCCACAAAAATGCCCGCTCTCCAAAAAAGGAAACCGGGCACGGGCAGGCTTCAGCGCTCCTCCTGCTGCCAGCCGTCACCCGCCCGGCGGAAGGCGACCGGCGCGGGGGCATTGAGCAGCTCCAGAATGGAAGCGTCATAATTGCAGATGGTGTTCAGGTGGTAAAATTCAAAATGGGCGGCATCCGCCATGTAGTCGGCGTCCTCGTCCCCGGCAAAGATGCGCCAGCCGCTGTCCGGCGCGTTCGGGTCCAGGGGCTGCTCCCGGAACAGGTAGCCCACCGGCAGTCCGTCCACGGTGATCCGGTCGCTGGCGATGCAGGCCACCTTGTCGCCGCCCTCGTAGCCGGTGAGCACCGGCCGCAGCTGGCCGGGGTTCAGCTTATACTGCTTGGGCGGGCGCTTGTACCAGGCGGCAGCCTGCCAGGGGCCGGTGAGCAGCTGCTCCAGCACCCGGCAGTTCAGCTCCACGTACTGGCGCATCTCGTCCTTGTCCACCCTGTTTTCCTCGGCCATCTGGCCCCGGAACATGTCGTAGCAGGCGCCGCACAAATAGCCCGCCGCGTATTCCAGAAAACCGTCGTACCGGTCGGAAGCGGCGGAGGCCAGCGGCCTGGCCTTCTGCCAGAACTCCTCCTCGGTGATGATGCCCGCCGCGGCCGCTGCCCGCCACAGGCCCAGCCGCTCGGCGCAGTCGAAGGCAAAAAAGCCCTTGCGCCCGGCAATGGGGGCCAGCAGCTCGGCAAAATCCTTGCAGGCATTGAACAGAAACCGGCCCCGCTCGTCCAGTGCGTTCACGTCAAAGCAGGGGCGGCCCTTCCAGAAGCTGCGAAACTGGGTGTAGTCGTTCTGGGTGTTGTATTCCTTTTCCGCAAAGGCCGCAAGGCCCTGTGCATCGTCTGCGCCATACAGCTTGCGGCAGTGCTCCCGCACCGCGGCGGCGTCGCCGCCGTCCCGGCTGCAGAGAAACAGCTTTTCCGCACCCATGGCCCCGGGGATGCCGGGCACCTTGCGCAGAGCCGCCGGGCCGGTGAGCAGCAGGGCGAACTGCTCCGGGCTGCAGGGGGCCGCCGCCTCCTTTTTCTCCGCCTTCATCCGATCCAGAAATTCCAGCAGCGCGGCGGCCAGATCATAGTTATCCCGGCGCAGGGGCCGTTTGTGGTTGAATACGTTCATTGCTTTGCTCCTTTTCCGTTTATCCCTCAGGCTTTGTATTTGGTTTTCCATTTGCCGCTCACAAACCGGCCCACAAAGAAGGCGCTGCGGCAGACCCAGTCGATGACCATGGCGATCCACACACCAACGGCGCCCATGCCGAAGCCGATGCCCAGCACATAGCTGAAGCCCAGCCGCCAGATCATCATGCTGGCAATGCTCACGGTCATGGTGAAGCGCACATCGTTGGCTGCGCGCAGGGCGTTGGGCAGCACAAAGGCCACCGGCCACAGCACAATGCCGCAGGCGCAGTGGATGAATACCAGCAGCCAGGCCAGCTGATGGGTCTCGGCCGAGATGTTGTAAAGCCCCAGCAGCAACGGCATGCCCAGAATCACCGCCAGATTCAGCGCGCCGTCCACCAGATAGGTCAGGCCCACCAGCTTTTTGGTATAGGAGATGGCGGCCTTCTGATCCTGCGCGCCGATGCACTGGCCCGCCACCGTGATGAGCCCCAGGCCGATGGCCTGCCCCGGAATGCAGCCGATGCTGTCCAGATTGTTGGCCACCGCGTTGGCGGAGATCTGGGCGGTGCCGAACACCGCGATGATGCTCACCACCAGCACCCGCCCCAGCTGGAACAGGCTGTTCTCAAAGGCGGAGGGAATGCCGATGTTCAGAATGCGCAGCGCCATGCCCCGGTGCAGCCGCAGGCACTGGGCAGCCTTCACATGCACCAGATTGGCCGGGTTCGAAGCCCGCCACAGAATCAGCCCCGCGGCCATGGCACGGCCCACCAGCGAGGGCAGGGCCACACCGGCCACACCCATGCCCAGACCGAACACGCAGATGGCGTTGCCCGCCACGTTCACCGCGTTCATCAGAATGCTCACCTGCATGCTGATTTTGCTGTTGCCCATGCTGCGGAACAGCGCCGCACCCGCGTTGTACAGGGCAATGAAGGGGTAGGAGGCCGCCGAGATACGCAGATACAAAAGCGCCGCGTCCATCACATCCGGCTCAATCTGGCCGAACAGAAGGCCCAGCAGCGGCCGGGCAAAGGCCAGTGCCAGCGCCATGATGCCCACGCCCGCCAGCGCCGCCAGATGGAACAGCTGGCCCGCGCCGTTTTTGGCGCTTTCCACATCCCGTGCGCCCAGATACTGGCTGATGACCACCGCGCCGCCGGTGGCCAGCGCCGCAAAGATGTTAATAATGAGCACGTTCAGCATATCCACCAGCGAAACGCCGGAGATGGCCGCCTCGCCCGCGTATGACACCATCATCGTATCCGTCATGCCCACCGTTACCGCCAGAAACTGCTCCACCACCAGCGGGGCCAGCAGCCGGGTCAGATCCCGCCGGGTAAAATGCACGCGCTTTTCACACGTTGCTTCCAAAATAAAACACTTCCCTCACACCCGGCCTCCGGCCGGTTTTTATCTTCCTGTTCAATTTTAGGCCCGGCGGCGGCCAATTGCAAGGGCACCCGCCCGCAGGGCAGTTGGGGCGCGGGGAAACTTTCTTTTTTATTTTACACAAAACCTATTGTTTTTTGCCCTTTGTTTGCTATACTGATAATATATCCTAAATATAATTCAAACAACGGTGCGCGGTGTTTGCCGCGCGGCAAAGGAGAGCATAAAAATGGACGTTCGTTTCTTTTTCAGCATGTCGTACGGCGTATACATCGTGACCAGCATGAACGGCGAGACCCCCGTGGGCTGCACCGCCAACAGCGCCATGCAGATCACCGCCGAGCCTGCCACCATCGCGGTGAGCATCAACCATGAAAACCTGACCCACAAGGCCATCTCGGAAAGCGGCATGTTCGCGCTGAACGTGCTCAGCGAGGCCAGCGACCCGGGCCTGATCGGCGGCTTCGGCTTCCGCTCCAGCCGTGACGTGGACAAGTTCGCCGGCGTGGCCTGGCACTATGAGCAGGGCCTGCCCGTTCTGGAGGACACCATGGGCTGGGGCCTGTGCAAGGTGATCGACAAGATGGAGACCGAGACCCACACCGTGTTCCTGGGCAAGGTGATCGACACCGGCGTGTTCGCCCAGACTGCCCCCGCCATGACCTACGAATACTATCATAAGGTAATCAAGGGCTCCAGCCCCAAGACCGCCCCCACCTATGTGGCCCCCGAGGCGGTGGCTGAGCTGCCGGTCACCAAGACCCAGTGGGTGTGCACCGTGTGCGGCTACATCTACGAGGGCGACCAGCTGCCCGCCGGCTTCACCTGCCCCCTGTGCGGCGTTGGCCCCGAGTTCTTTGAGAAGAAGAGCGTGGAGGTGAGCGCCGAGGAGGCAAAGCCCGCTTCCGCCTCCGGTACCAAGTGGGTGTGCACCGTTTGCGGCTACGTCTACGAGGGCGACGAGCTGCCCGAGGGCTACACCTGCCCCCTGTGCGGCGTTGGCGCCGAGTTCTTCGAGAAGCAGGCCGCTCCCGCTGCCGACACCGACGAGAACACCGAATGGGTATGCTCGGTTTGCGGCTATGTGTACGAGGGCGCCCAGCTGCCCGAGGGCTACACCTGCCCCCTGTGCGGTGTGGGCGCCGAGCAGTTCGAGAAGCGCAGCAAGTAACCCCTTCACCCTTAAAGGGGCTGTTGCAAAACGGAAGTTGAGCAACAGCCCCCACTTTTTGTGAAAAGCAGGATCGGAAGAGACTTTTTC